>NZ_JBEZVK010000020.1:0-142874 GCF_040636955.1 Streptomyces sp. NPDC032472 | reverse complement strand
TCCGATCTGGGCACCGGGCTCTGCCCGGACCCGCGCCTCAATCGCCGGCGAGGCTGGATGTGTCGGACCCCGGCTTCGAAGGCGGGGCGGGGCTGGATGTGTCGGACGCCGGCTTCGACGGCGGGGCGAGGCTGGATGTGTCGGACGCCGGCTTCGACGGCGGGGCGAGGCTGGATGTGCCGGACCCCGGCTTCGAAGGCGGGGCGGGGGTGGAGTTGCCGGCCCGGCTTCGAAGGCCGGCGGGGCTGATTGCCGGCCCCGGCTGCGTTGGGCGGGAGGGGGCCGCGGGGTCGGGGCCTCGAACATCGGGGCGGATGGTCGTAGCATCCCCGCATGCCCAACGGTGAGCAGGGACAGCAGCAGACAGACGGACCCACCCCCGCCGGAGGGCAGTGGTATCCGCCGGAGTGGCCCGACCGGATCCGCGCCCTCGCGGACGGCACCCTCGTGCCCGTGGAGCCCAGGCGGGCGGCAACCGTCATGCTGCTCCGCGACACCCCCGCAGGCCCGGCCGTGCACATGCTGCGCCGCCGCACCTCCATGGCCTTCGCCGGCGGCGCGTACGCCTATCCCGGCGGCGGCGTCGACCCCCGCGACGAGGACCACCTCGTCGGCTGGGCCGGCCCCGGCCAGGAGGAGTGGGCGGCCCGCCTCGGCACGGACCCCCGTACCGCCCAGGCCATCGTCTGCGGAGCCGTCCGCGAGACCTTCGAGGAGGCCGGCGTCCTCCTCGCCGGCGAGACCCCCGGCACCGTCGTCGGCGACACCACCGGCGACGACTGGGAGGCCGACCGCCAGGCCCTCGTCGCCCGCGAGCTGTCGTTCGCCGCGTTCCTCGACCGCCGCAACCTGCGCCTGCGCTCGGACTTGCTCGGCGCGTGGGCCCGCTGGATCACCCCGGAGTTCGAGCCGCGCCGCTACGACACCTGGTTCTTCGTCGCCGCCCTCCCGGAGGGCCAGCGCACCCGCAACGCCTCCACCGAGGCCGACCGGACCGTCTGGATCCGCCCGGCCGACGCCGCCGACGGCTACGACAAGGGCGAGCTGCTGATGATGCCGCCCACCATCTCCACCCTGCGCTCGCTGGAGCCGTACGCGACCGCCGCCGCGGCCCTCGCCGCCGCCCCCGGCCAGGACCTCGCCCCCGTCCTCGCGCAGGCCGCGCTGGAGAACGGCGAGGTGGTGCTCAGCTGGCCCGGGCACGACGAGTTCACCAAGCGCGTCAGCTTCGGAGGTACGGCATGACCGACGCCGCAGCCCTGCCCGGCCAGCCCCGCGGGGTGGTCGCCTCCGGTCCGGCGACGGCTCGGGCCGTCAACATCCTGGCCCCGAACCCCTCGGCCATGACCCTCGACGGCACCAACACCTGGCTGCTCTCGGAGCCCGACTCCGAGCTCGCCGTCGTCATCGACCCCGGCCCGCTGGACGAGGCGCACCTGCGCGCGGTCGTCGACACCGCCGAGCGGGCGGGCAAGCGGATCGCGCTGACCCTCCTCACGCACGGCCACCCCGACCACGCCGCGGGCGCCGGCCGCTTCGCCGAGCTCACCGGAACCAAGGTCCGGGCCCTGGACCCGGCCCTGCGCCTGGGCGACGAGGGGCTGGCCGCGGGGAACGTCATCCGCACCGGCGGCCTGGAGCTGCACGTGGTGCCCACCCCCGGGCACACCGCCGATTCGCTCAGCTTCCACCTGCCCGCCGACCGCGCCGTGCTCACCGGCGACACGATCCTCGGCCGCGGCACCACGGTCGTCGCCCACCCCGACGGCCGCCTCGGCGACTACCTGGACTCCCTGCGCCGGCTGCGCTCGCTGACGGTCGACGACGGCGTGCACACGGTGCTGCCCGGCCACGGTCCCGTCCTGGACGACGCCCAGGGCGCGGTGGAGTTCTACCTCGCCCACCGCGCGCACCGGCTCGCGCAGGTCGAGACCGCGGTGGAGAACGGATTCACCACGCCCGAGGCGGTGGTCGCCCAGGTCTACGCCGACGTGGACCGGTCCCTGTGGCCCGCGGCGGAATGGTCCGTGCGGGCGCAGCTGGAGTACCTTCAAGATCACGGACTGATCCCGGGGGGACCTGAATGACCTACGCACTGCTGCTCGGACTGCTCATCACCGGCTCGCTCGCCGCGTCCGCGTCCCTGCGGATGCGGGCCCTGGAGCGCCGGGCCGAGCGCGCGGAGCGCCGCCTCGGCCTGCTCCTGGACCACCTGGGCGTCGACGAGCCGGAGCCCGCAGGTCTGGACGAGGTACGGGCCCTGCTGCGCGACGGCCGCACGATCGAGGCGATCAAGGCCTACCGGGGCCTGACGGGCGCCGGCCTGGCCGAGGCCAAGCAGGCGGTCGACGCCCTGGCGCAGGGCGAGCGCACCCGCGCCTAGGCTCGAGCGCACCCGCGCCCAGGCTCCTAGGACGCGGCCGCCGCGCCGGGACGGGGCGACTTCGTGCCGAGCCGGGCGGTGTACTCCTGCGCGAGCCACGGCCCGAGGGCCTCGAGGCAGTCCTGCAGCACGGCAGGATCGGCGGTGGGCTCCAGCGCCACCGCGGCCGCGGCCCGCATCTGCGCGGCCCGCTCCGGGTAGTACCGCCCGAAGATCTCCGCGGACTCGGCGAGGTCGCTGGTCCAGCCGCCCCACCGCGGCATGACCAGCGTGAAGCCGGTGCGCACCAGGTGCCGGCAGACGCTGCGGCTCAGCCGGAGCAGGTCCTCGGGGGTCGCGGCGTCGGCCAGGCGCCGGCGGAACCGGGGCAGCAGGGCGGCCAGGTCGCCGTTGGCCTCGCGGGCCAGCTGCGCGTCCGGGCGGTAGCGCGGCAGGTGCTCGGCCAGGTCGTCGCCGAGTAGCGGGGTGCACAGGCAGGCCAGGAACCAGCCCAGGTCGTAACGTTCCTGCTCGCTCAGCAGCCGGTCCTTGCCGTACAGCAGCACGCCGACGCCGTCGATCTGCGCGAACTCCTCGTCCAGCGTGCGCCCCAGCACCTCGGCGGTGTCCCGGTCCTCGCCGTCCGGCTCGTGGTGGAGGGCCAGCAGCAGGTCGAGGTCGGAGCGTCCCGGGCGGGCCGTGCCGCGCGGTACGGACCCGTACAGGTAGGCGCTGTGCAGCCGGGCCCCGTACGCCTCGGCGATCCGGGTGCGCGCGGCGGCGACCACCGGGGCGAACGGCTCCTGCACCCGGCCGAGGGAGCCCTCCCGCTCGAAGTACCCGTCTGCGTCAAGTCCCGCTCCTGGCTTCCCCATGGGCCTACTGTGCCCTGCGGGGCCCGTGGGGCGGCGTGCGGGGGGCCGTAGCAGCACGAAGGGGCCCCGCCCGGGCTACGGGCGGGGCCCCTGTCGTACGGGTGCGTACGCGGGCTCGTGCGGCCCCTGCGCGGACGTACCGCCGTGCAGGCCGCGGGCGGGTCAGCGCGAGCGCTTGGCCAGCCGCTCCACGTCCAGCAGGATCACGGCGCGGGCCTCCAGGCGGAGCCAGCCGCGGCCCGCGAAGTCGGCCAGGGCCTTGTTCACGGTCTCGCGCGAGGCGCCGACGAGCTGGGCCAGCTCCTCCTGCGTCAGGTCGTGCACGACGTGGATGCCCTCCTCGGACTGCACGCCGAAGCGGCGCGACAGGTCCAAGAGCGCGCGGGCCACGCGGCCCGGGACGTCGGAGAAGACCAGGTCGGACATCTGGTCGTTGGTCTTGCGCAGGCGGCGGGCCACCGCGCGCAGCAGCGCGGTCGCGACCTCGGGCCGGGCGTTCAGCCAGGGCTGGAGGTCGCCGTGGCCCAGGCCCAGGAGCTTGACCTCGGTCAGGGCGGTGGCGGTGGCGGTGCGCGGGCCCGGGTCGAACAGCGAGAGCTCGCCGATCAGCTCGCCGGGGCCGAGGACGGCCAGCATGTTCTCGCGGCCGTCGGGGGAGGTCCGGTGGAGCTTGACCTTGCCCTCGGTCACGACGTACAGCCGGTCACCGGGGTCGCCCTCGTGGAACAGGGCGTCACCGCGTGCGAGAGTCACCTCGCTCATGGAGGCGCGGAGCTCCGCGGCCTGCTCGTCATCGAGCGCCGCGAAGAGCGGGGCGCGCCGCAGAACGTCGTCCACGAGTCTCTCTCCTATGTCGACCGGCTCAGGGGACCGTGTTCCCCATTTTGCCGGACGGCTCAAACAGTGCGATCAATCACAAGGATGCCGGACGGACGGGCATGCTGTGCGGCGAGAGGCCAATCGGGGTGGTGTTACCTGAGGTCCGGGCGGGTGTCGGCGCCCGGCCTTAGGCTGGCCGGGTGTCCAATAAGCCGGTGAGAGCACAGGCCATGGGGTCCGCGGGAGTGACGGCCGCGGCCGATTCAGCTGTGGGCGAACAAGCCCCCAAGAGGGCGCCCGGGCCCCGGAAGAAGGCACCCGAGCCGCCCGAGAAGGCCGCCCCGAAGCAGCCGGGCAAAGCTTCGGCCAAGAAACCGGAATCCCGCCTCGCGATGGTGCGCAGGGCCCGCCGCATCAACCGGGAGCTGGCCGAGGTCTACCCGTACGCCCATCCGGAACTGGACTTCCGGAACCCCTTCGAGCTGCTGGTCGCGACCGTCCTGTCGGCCCAGACGACCGACCTGCGCGTCAACCAGACGACCCCCGCGCTGTTCGCCGCGTACCCCACGCCCGAGGACATGGCGGCGGCGGTGCCCGAGGAACTGGAGGAGCTCATCCGGCCGACCGGGTTCTTCCGGGCGAAGGCCAAGTCCCTCCTCGGCCTCTCGCAGGCCCTGCGGGACGACTTCGGCGGGGAGGTCCCCGGGCGGCTGGAGGACCTGGTGAAGCTGCCGGGCGTCGGCCGCAAGACGGCCAACGTGGTCCTGGGCAACGCTTTCGGCGTCCCCGGCATCACCGTGGACACCCACTTCGGCCGGCTGGTGCGCCGCTGGAAGTGGACCGAGCAGGTGGACCCGGAGAAGGTCGAGGCGGAGATCTGCGCGATCTTCCCCAAGAGCGAGTGGACGATGCTCTCGCACCGCGTCGTCTTCCACGGCCGCCGGATCTGTCACGCCCTCAAGCCCGCCTGCGGAGCCTGCCCGATCGCCCCGCTGTGCCCGGCGTACGGGGAGGGCGAGACGGACCCGGAGAAGGCGAAGAAGCTCCTGAAGTACGAGAAGGGCGGCAAGCCCGGCCAGCGGCTGAGCCCGCCGCCGGACTACCCGGGCCTGCCGGCCCAGCCGCTGGGCGGCGACCCGGCGGCGTCCTGAGCAGGGCGCGCGGGCCGGCCGCCTGCAACGGCGGCCCGCGCAGGAACGAATCCGGCCCGGGGCGGCGTTGTCCCGGTGTCGGGACGGACTGGGCCGGAAACGGCAGGGAGCAGGGGTGCCTATGACGCGCGGAGCGCGGGACGACAGCAGCGTGGCCGAGGCGGCGGCGCCACCGGTCGGGAGCGGGCGGGACGCCGCCGGCGCGGGCGGCCACGACGGGTACGACCTCCGGCTGAACACCCGGGGCCTGCCCGAGTGGCTCGACCCGGTCGTCGAGGCGGTGCGGACGGTCCGACCGACCCAGCTCAGCCGGTTCCTGCCGCCCGAGGACGGCCGCGGCCGCCAGTCCGCCGTCCTGATCCTCTTCGGCGAGGGCCCCAAGGGCCCCGAACTGCTGCTCATGGAGCGCGCCGGCAGCCTGCGCTCCCACCCCGGCCAGCCCTCGTTCCCCGGCGGCGCCCTCGACCCCGAGGACGGCGACCCCCACACCACCGGCCCGCTGCACGCCGCACTGCGCGAGGCCGAGGAGGAGACCGGGCTCGACCCGGCCGGCGTCCAGCTCTTCGGCGTGCTGCCCCGCCTGTACATCCCGGTCAGCGAGTTCGTCGTCACCCCGGTGCTGGGCTGGTGGCGCGACCCCAGCCCGGTCGGCGCCGTGGACCCGGCCGAAACCGCCCGCGTCTTCACGGTGCCCGTGGCGGATCTCACGGATCCCGCCCACCGCGCCATGGCCGTCCACCCGAGCGGCCACCTCGGCCCGTCCTTCACCGTCAACAACGCTCTGGTCTGGGGTTTTACCGCCGGAGTGATCGACCGCCTGCTGCACTTCGCGGGGTGGGAGCGCCCCTGGGACCGATCGAGGCAGGTCCCGCTCGACTGGCGCGCATGAGACGGTGACCCACGTGAACGTGCTGGACATCCTGCTGCTGGTCGCTGCCGTGTGGTTTGCGATCGTCGGCTACCGCCAGGGGTTCGTCGTCGGCATCCTGTCGGTGATCGGCTTCCTCGGCGGTGGCCTCATTGCCGTGTCCCTGCTCCCGCTGATCTGGGACCGGGTGACCTCCGAGGGAACCCAGGTGTCCACCACGGTCGTGGTGTTCGCCGTCGTCGTGATCATCGTGTGCGCCTCGATCGGACAGGCCCTCACCACCCATCTCGGCAACCGGGTCCGCCGCCACATCACGTGGTCGCCCGCGCGCGCCCTCGACGCGACCGGCGGCGCCCTGGTCAACGTGACCGCGATGCTGCTGGTGGCCTGGCTGATCGGCTCGGCGCTCGCCGGGACCTCGCTGCCCACCCTGGGCAAGGAGGTCCGCAACTCCAAGGTGCTGCTCGGGGTGTCGCGGGTGCTGCCCGCCCAGGCCAACACCTGGTTCTCGGACTTCACCTCCACCCTTGCGCGCAGCGGCTTCCCGCAGGTCTTCAGCCCGTTCTCCAACGAGCCCATCACCGAGGTGAAGGCGCCCGATCCGGCCCTGGCCAAGAGCCCCGTCGCCGAGGCCGCCAAGCGCTCGATCGTGAAGGTCGTCGGCACCGCGCCCAGTTGCAGCAAGGTGCTGGAGGGCACCGGCTTCGTCTTCGCGCCCGGCAAGGTCATGACCAACGCCCATGTCGTCGGAGGCGTCTCCGAGCCGACGGTGCAGATCGGCGGCGAGGGCAAGCTGTACGACGGCAAGGTCGTGCTCTACGACTGGGAGCGCGACATCGCCGTCCTGGACGTGCCCAAGCTGAAGGCGCCGACCCTGGAGTTCACCGACAAGGACGCAGCGAGCAGCAGCGACGCGATCGTCGCCGGGTTCCCGGAGAACGGCGCGTACGACGTCCGCTCGGCCCGCGTCCGCGGCCGGATCAACGCCAACGGCCCGGACATCTACCACCGCGGCACCGTCCGCCGCGACGTCTACTCGCTGTACGCGACCGTCCGCCAGGGCAACTCCGGCGGCCCGCTGCTGACGCCCGACGGCCGGGTGTACGGGGTCGTGTTCGCGAAGTCCCTCGACGACCCGAACACCGGCTACGCGCTGACGGCGGACGAGGTCCGCGACGACATCCGGATCGGGAAGGTCAGCGACCGCCGGGTCGACAGCCAGGGCTGCGCCCTCTGAGCCGCCGGTCTAGGTCCGGGGATGGCGCAGTCGCGCCGACACCCAGCGGGCCCGGCGGCGCAGGATGCGCGGAATCCCGAGCCGGGGGTCGTGGCCCTCGCGGCCCGTTGTCCCGTGTGCGCCCGGCGTCGCTGCCGGGCGGCGGTCGCGTGCGGTGTCACCGTGGTCGTGCGTCCAGCCCATACAACGAGCTGTGCCCGGGCCCCAAGGTCGGTAACCCCGTCCGGCGCGGCCAATTGGCCTATGCGCCGGGCAATTGAACGTTCGTAGGACCATCGCACGGACGGTCCGTCAGGTCGCCGCCCCGGTCGCGCCCCGATGGCAATCCGATCGCCGATCGGATCACGACCCGATCGCCGACCGGATCGTCAGCGGTCCGGTTCCGGGTCCTTGAGCCAGTTCACGAGCTCGGTGGAGAAGGCCGCCGGGTCCTCTTCGTGCGGGAAGTGCCCGAGCCCGTCGAACAGCCGCCACCGGTACGGCGCTTCGACGTACTCGCCGGATCCGGCGGCACTGCGCGTACGCATCACGGGGTCGAGCGAGCCGTGCAGGTGCAGGGTCGGCACCCGGACCGGCATCTTCATCCGGCGGTTGAACTGCAGCCCGTCGGGCCGGGCCATGGACCGCATCATCCAGCGGTACGGCTCGATCGAGCAGTGCGCGGTGGACGGGATGCACATCGCCCGCCGGTAGACGGCGAGGTCCTCCTCCGCCCCGTCCTCCTCGACCCGCGGCCCGGACCAGTCCCGGATCAGCTCCCCGACGAGCGCCCCGCCGTCGGCGACGAGCCGGCGCTCGGGGATGAACGGCCGCTGGAAGCCCCAGATGTGCGAACTGGCCCGGGTCTGGCCGAAGTCGGACAGCATGGCCGAGCGCCAGCGCCGCGGGTGCGGCATCGACGACACGACGAGCCGGCGCACCAGCTTGGGCCGCATCACGGCCGCCGTCCAGGCGAGGTACCCGCCCAGGTCGTGCCCCACGAGGGCGGCGTCCGGCTCGCCGAGGGAGCGGATGACCCCCGTGATGTCGAGCGCCAGGTTGGCGGGGTCGTAGCCGCGCGGGGTGCGGTCGCTGCCGCCCACCCCGCGCAGGTCCATCGCGACCGCGCGGTAGCCGGCGTCGGCGAGTGCGGTCAGCTGGTGCCGCCAGGTCCACCAGAACTGCGGGAAGCCGTGCAGCAGCAGCACCAGCGGGCCGTCGCCGAGCTCGGCTACGTGGAACCGGGCCCCGTTGGCGGCGACGTCCCGGTGCGTCCAGGGTCCGTCGAGGCGCACCGCCGTCGCGGCGGTGGGCGGAGGGCTGGAGTCCGGTGCGGTCGCTGTCATGAGGACGAGCGTGCCACACCCACGGCCTGGTCACTCACCGGCCGCGGATGCGGCTTGACGGTTCCGACGACCGCCGCGGTCTGCTTGACCGAGGCGATGGTCCTCTCCGGCGGCTTGACCTTCTTGAACTTGGACACGGCGAAGAGCGAGAGCACGCCCGCGAGCAGCAGGAACGCCACGCCCACGATCAGGAACGACCAGGCCAGGCCGAGCCCGAGGTTGTGGATCCCGTACGCGGCGGCGAAGCTCAGCACCGGCAGGGAGAAGAGCGCGAACACCCCTCCGATGGACAGGGTGATGCCGCCGATGCCGGCGCGCTTGACGTCCTGGCGGATCTCCGCCTTGGCGAGGGCGATCTCGTCGTGCACCAGGGCGGACATCTCGGCGGTGGCCGAGGCGACCAGCTGGCCGAGTGTGCGCTCGGCTCCCTGCGCCCCTTGGTCCCCTGCGCTCATCGCTTGCTCCCTCTGTCGTCTGCCGGCTGCTGCTGTCGGGCGCTGCGGCCTCCGGCTGTCCTGCGCCGGTCGCTGCGCCAGTTCAGATCATGCCGGACGGTCGCCGCCCGTGCTGGACCCGGCCGTCTCTTCGGCCGTGGCGGCGGCCGCTGCGCGGGCCTTGCGGCGGTGCTCGGCGGCCTTCTCCTCGTGGATCCTGGCCATTCGCAGGTGGTACGCGGGGTTCTGCTCCTCGTAGATGTCCGGGATGCCGTCGTGGTCCTCGTCGCGCTCCTCGGCCTCGGTGAGGGCGCGGTACCTGCGGTCGCGGAGCTTGAGCAGGACACAGGCGAGGACGGCGGCGATCAGCGAGCCGATCAGGACGGCGGCCTTGACCTCGTCGGTGAGGGTCTCGTCGCCGGCGAAGGCCAGTTCGCCGATCAGCAGCGACACGGTGAAGCCGATCCCGGCAAGCGAGGCGACGGCGAGGACGTCGGGCCAGGCGAGGTCCTCGCTGAGCGACGCCCTCGTGAAGCGGGCGGCTCCCCAGGTGCCCCCGAAGATGCCCACCGCCTTGCCGACGACCAGGCCGAGGACCACGCCGAGGGTCTCGGGCCGGGTGAAGACCTGGGCGATGGCCCCGTCTGACAGCGAGACCCCGGCGGAGAACAGGGCGAACAGCGGCACGGCGAGCCCGGCCGACAGCGGCCGGACCAGGTGCTCGATGTGCTCGCCGGGGGACTGCTGCTCGTCGCCGGTACGGGTGCAGCGGAGCATCAGGCCCATGGCGACGCCGGCGATGGTGGCGTGGACGCCGCTGTTGTACATGAGGCCCCAGATGACCAGGGCGAGCGGGACGTACACGTACCAGCCGCGGACGCCCTTGCGGAGCAGGAACCAGAAGAGGACCAGGCCGGCCACGGCGCCGCCGAGGGCGAGGAAGTCGATCGAGCGGGTGAAGAAGACCGCGATGATCAGGATGGCGAAGAGGTCGTCGACCACCGCGAGGGTCAGCAGGAAGGCGCGCAGGGCGGACGGCAGCCAGGTGCCGATCACGGCGAGGACGGCGAGGGCGAAGGCGATGTCGGTGGCGGTCGGGACGGCCCAGCCGGCCATCGAGCCGTTGCCGGCGGTGTTGACGAGGGCGTAGACCCCGGCCGGGACGGCCATGCCGCAGACGGCGGCGATGACCGGGAGGGCGGCGGCCCTGGGGTCGCGCAGGTCGCCCGCCACCAGCTCGCGCTTGAGCTCGATGCCGGCGACGAAGAAGAAGATCGCGAGCAGGCCGTCGGCGGCCCAGTGCTGGAGCGACAGGTCCAGGCCGAGGGACTCCGGGCCGATGTGGATGTCGCGGACGGTCTTGTAGCTCTCCGCCAGACCGGGGATGTTCGCCCAGACCAGGGCGGCGACGGCGGCCACGAGCAGCAGGACCCCGCCGACCGTCTCGGTGCGCAGGGCTTCGGCGACGAAGCGCCGCTCGGGCAGGGAGAGCCTGCCGAGGAGCTTGCGGCTGGTGCTGGGCGCGGCCACGGGGGAACCTCCGGTTGGTCGACGGCATGGCGAAGCTCGTGCCGACCAGACTTCCCGGCGCACCCTGTGGACTGTGAACTGCGGACTGTGGATTTTTTTGCGGATTCAAGATTTTACAGGGCGGACGCAAGGAACTTATCCGGTGATCATCACTGTATGCGCGAAAGGGGCATCCGGCGCGATGTGCACCGAATGCCCCTGGTCGGCGGGCATTCTGCCCGTCAGCGGGCCGCGGGTCTGCGGCCGCCTCGGGTCAGTCCTCGCTGGACGCCGTCGGCAGCTTGCTCTGGATCAGCTCCATGACGGAGGAGTCCGCGAGCGTGGTGACGTCGCCGACCGCGCGGTTCTCGGCGACGTCGCGCAGCAGACGGCGCATGATCTTGCCCGAGCGGGTCTTGGGCAGCTCCTGGACCGGAAGGATCCGCTTCGGCTTGGCGATCGGGCCGAGCGTGGCCCCCACGTGGTCGCGCAGGTCGCCGACCAGGCCGGCCGTCTCGGCGGCGCTGCCGCGCAGGATGACGAAGGCCACGATGGCCTGGCCGGTGGTCTCGTCGGCCGCGCCCACGACGGCCGCCTCGGCGACGGAGGGGTGGGAGACGAGCGCCGACTCGACCTCGGTGGTGGAGATGTTGTGGCCGGAGACCAGCATCACGTCGTCCACCCGGCCCAGCAGCCAGATGTCGCCGTCCTCGTCCTTCTTGGCGCCGTCGCCCGCGAAGTAGCGGCCCTCGAAGCGGGACCAGTACGTGTCCACGAAGCGCTGGTCGTCGCCCCAGATCGTGCGCAGCATCGACGGCCACGGCTGGGTGAGCACCAGGTAGCCGCCACCGCCGTTGGGGACCTCGTTGCCCTCGTCGTCCACGACCGTGGCGCCGATGCCCGGCAGCGCGCGCTGCGCCGAGCCCGGCTTGGTCTCGGTGACGCCAGGCAGGGGGGAGATCATCATTGCGCCGGTCTCGGTCTGCCACCAGGTGTCCACGATCGGGCAGCGGTCACCGCCGATGTGCTTGCGGTACCAGATCCACGCCTCGGGGTTGATCGGCTCGCCGACCGAGCCGAGCACGCGCAGGCTCGACAGGTCGAACTTCGCGGGGATGTCGTCGCCCCACTTCATGAAGGTGCGGATCGCGGTCGGCGCGGTGTACAGGATGGTGACCCCGTACTTCTGCACGACCTCCCAGAACCGGCCCTGGTGGGGGGTGTCCGGCGTGCCCTCGTACATCACCTGCGTGGCGCCGTTCGCGAGGGGCCCGTAGACGATGTAGGAGTGCCCGGTCACCCAGCCGATGTCGGCGGTGCACCAGTAGACGTCGGTCTCCGGCTTGAGGTCGAAGACGGCGTGGTGGGTGTACGCGGTCTGCGTGAGGTAGCCGCCGGAGGTGTGCAGGATGCCCTTGGGCTTCCCCGTGGTCCCCGAGGTGTAGAGGATGAACAGCGGCTGCTCGGCGTCGAAGGCCTGCGGGGTGTGCTCGGCGGACTGGCGGCCGACCACGTCGTGCCACCACAGGTCGCGGCCCTCGGTGAAGGCGGTGTCCTGGCCGGTGCGGCGTACGACGAGCACGTGCTCGACCTGCGGGCACTTGGCGACGGCCTCGTCGATGGCGGGCTTGAGGGCGGAAGGCTTGCCGCGGCGGTAGCCGCCGTCGGCGGTGATGACCAGCTTGGCGTCGGCGTCCTGGATGCGGGAGGCCACGGCGTCGGCGGAGAAGCCGCCGAAGACCACCGAGTGCGCGGCGCCGATCCGGGCGCACGCCAGCATCACGACGACGGCCTCGGGGATCATCGGCAGGTAGACGGCGACCCGGTCGCCGGCCTCGACGCCGAGCTCGGTCAGGGCGTTCGCGGCGCGGGAGACCTCGTCCTTGAGCTCGGCGTAGGTGATCGCGCGGCTGTCGCCGGGCTCGCCCTCGAAGTGGATCGCGACCCGGTCGCCGTTGCCGGCCTCGACGTGCCGGTCCACGCAGTTGTAGGCGACGTTCAGCCTGCCGTCGGCGAACCACTTGGCGAAGGGCGGGTTGGTCCAGTCGAGCGTCTCGGTCGGCTGGACCTCCCAGGTCAGGCGGCGGGCCTGGTCGGCCCAGAAGCCCAGCCGGTCCGCCTCGGCCTGTGCGTACGCAGCCGACGTCACGTTGGCGGCGGCGGCCAGATCGGCGGGCGGTGCGAACCGCCGCTCCTCCTTGAGCAGATTGGCCAGGCTCTCGTTGCTCACGACATCTCCCTTTCCCAGGGTGTCCGTTGTGTCCCCGGGCATAGCTCATCAGTCGGACGCCCCAGGTGACAAGGGGTAGCCCGAAATTGGTGTAGACCTATTTCCGCAGGGGCTCGTGCGCACGAGTGGCCCCTCCCCGCTGCAGGTGCGGGAAGGGGCCAAACGATGGCACGGATACCGGAGGGTATCGGTTCGAGGCGCGCCGGGCTCAGGCGCGTTGGCCGACACTGTCAAAAACTCGACAGTCGAAAAAATCCTCGCCCTCGGACAGCAGGTAGGCCTGGGCCTCGCCCACGTGGAAGTACATCCCGTGCAGCTCCAGCGTGCCGTCGGCGAGCCGCCGGGCCACCGATTCGTGGGCCCTGAGGTGCTCCAGCTGCTGCACCACGTTGGTCAGGCACAGCTGCTCCACGGCGTCCGCGGGGAGCCGGCCCGCGATCCGGGCCCAGGCGTGGTGGCGGCTGGCCATCCGCTGCAGGCTCGGCACGCCGTGCCGCAGCCACCGGGTCAGCGGCGTGGCCGGCTCCCCGGGGGCGGCGTTGAGCAGGGCCTGCATGGCGCCGCAGCCGGAGTGCCCGCAGACCGTGATGCTGTCCACCCTGAGGACGTCCACCGCGTACTCGATGGCCGCCGCGACGGAGTCGTCCGCGCTCTCCGCGCCCGGCAGGGGGACCAGGTTTCCGACGTTGCGGACGGTGAACAGGTCGCCCGGGCCGCTGGCGGTGATCATGCTGGTCACCAGGCGGGAGTCCGCGCAGGTCAGGAAGAGCTGCGAGGGCCGCTGGCCCTCGCGGGCGAGGCGGGCCAGCTCGTCGCGGACGTGCGGGGCGGTGTCCCGCTGGAAGGCGGTGATCCCGCTGGCCAGGCGGCTGGCGCCGCGGCTGCGCGGGGCGGGCGTCGAGTGCGGGACGGGTGGGGCGGGCGTGGTGGATGTGGGGGGCGTGGTGGGGGCCGCGGGGGTTGCGGGTGCGGCGCTGTCGGCGGCGGGCTCGGGGGCGGTCGGGGCGGGCACCGTGCGACCGCTCTCGGCCTGGTGGTCGCAGTGGTTCTTCCACGGGGTCCAGGGGCGGCAGCAGTGGTGCCCGTCGCGCTGGGCGGCGCGGACGCGCGCCCCGTGCCCGCTGGGGCCGGTGTGCCCATCGTGGCTGCTGTGCCCGCCGGGGCTGCTGTGCCCACCGGGGCTGCTGTGACCGGCGTGTCCGCCCTGTCGCCGCCCGTGCCCGTCGTCGCCGCCGGGCCGTCCGGTCTCCGCCGCGCTGTCGTCCCGCTCCGCCGAGCGGCCGGTCACCTCCAGCGAACCGCCGTGCGCCAGATGGGAGTCCTGCCAGTCCTGGAGCGTCTCGTACGCCGCATGGTCCATGAAGGAGCCGTCCAGCTCGAGCACCACATGGCCCGTGTGGGGGATCTGGTTCAGCGTCCGGCTCAGCCGAGGCACCGCAAGGAAGGTCAACTGCCCGCGCACCCACACGTGGTGGACCCCCTCCAGCACCTCCACCGTGATCCGGGTGCGGGCCAGCCGGTGCAGGGCCAGCACCACGGCGACCGCGATGCCGATCGCGACCCCCTCCAGGACCCCGCCGAGCACGACCGCCGCGATGGTGGTCGCGTAGACCACGGCCTCGCGGTGCCGGGTGACGCTGCGCAGGTGCGTGATGCTGACCATCTGCACGCCGACCGCCATCACCAGCGCGGCCAGCGCGGCCAGCGGGATCAGGTCGAGGACCGGGACCAGGAGCCCGGCCGCGAGCACGATCCACAGCCCGTGCAACATGGCCGAATTGCGACTGGTCGCGCCGGACTTCACGTTGGCCACGCTCCGTACGGCCACACCGGTGATCGGCAGCCCGCCGAGGGCCCCGGAGACGATGTTCGCCGCCCCCTGCCCGCGCAGCTCACGGTCGAGGTCGGCCCGCCGCGGCCGGTTGCCCGTACGCCGCTCGGAGGCGATCAGCTTGTCGGTGGCCACCGCGGACAGCAGGGATTCCACGCTGCCGACCAAGGTGATGGTCAGTACGGCGGCGAGGAGGCCGAGCACCGGGCCCTCGGGCAGCTGGGGCAGGGCGTGGCTGCGCCAGGACGGCAGGTCCACCCGGGGCAGGGTCAGCCCGGCCAGCGACGCGAAGGCCGTGGCGGTCGCGACGGCGGCCAGCGCGGCCGGCACCGTACGCAGGGCGCGGCCCGCCCGCCCGGGCAGCCGCGGCCAGCCGAGCAGGACGGCGAGGGTCAGGGCGCTGACGCCGAGGGCGGCCGGATGGATGTCCGCCAACTGCGCCGGGAGACCACGGACGTTGGCGACGGCCGAGCTCTGCGGCGTGCCGCCGAGGACGATGTGCAGCTGGGCCAGGGCGATGGACACGCCGATGCCCCCGAGCATGCCGTGCACGATCGCGGGGCTCACCATCAGCGCGGACCGGGCGGTGCGCAGTGCGGCGAGCCCGAGCTGGCAGACGCCGGCCAGCACGGTGATGGCGCAGGTGGTGCGCCAGCCGTGGCGCTGGATCAACTCGGCGGTGACGACGGTGAGTCCTGCGGCCGGTCCGCTGACCTGGAGGGGCGCACCCCCCAGGCGCCCGGCCACCAGCCCGCCGGCGGCCGCGGCGACCAGCCCGGCCTGGAGCGGGGCGCCGGTGGCCAGGGCGATGCCGAGGGAGAGCGGCAGGGCGATCAGGAACACGGTCAGGGAAGCGGAGAGGTCCGCCGCGAGTCCGGGGCGGGACCGGGCGGTGGCGGACTCTTCGGCGGGGCGCTGGGGAGAGGTGGCTGTCACGGGTCCCGTCTCCTCTGGGAGGGATGAAGCGGCGGGATGAAGCGGCGAGTCTCAACACTCAGTAAATGAAAGGTAATGGAGAGTAAAGGGCGGCGATAGGTAATACGGGCAAATGGCTCACGGATTCCCACCGGTGGGTGATTAAGCATTTTGTACGGCAAGTCATGCCATCTCTGGGGCGTCCGGCGTGGGAGGTTGCGGCGCGGAAGCGAACTCCCACGGGGAACCGCGGGCAACTGCGAGAAGAGGTGGACGGATGATCGCCGCCACGAAGAAGACGGCCGGCGGCCTGGTCGCCATGGCGCTGGTGCTGGGCGCCGCCGGCTGCAGCGCCTCCGAGTCCCCCGGGGCGGCCCGGGGTCCGGGCGGCCCCAAGGGCGCCGCCGCCCCCGAGGCGCCCAGCAGCGTGAAGCGGCTCATCGGAGACGGCTCGACCTCGTACACGGGCCCGCAGCCGAACGTGCACAAGCCGCAGAAGCTGGGGGTCGGCGAGAAGCCGCCGCAGTTCGTGGTCTTCTCCTGGGACGGAGCCGGCGAGGACGGCCAGAAGCTCTTCTCCCACTTCCGCGAGGTGGGCCGGAAGTACGACGCCCGCATGACGTTCTTCCTCAGCGGCCTGTACGTCCTTCCCGAGGAGAAACGTTCCCTCTACACCGCCCCGCAGCACGAGTCCGGCCGCTCCGACATCGGCTTCGGTGACCTCCAGGGCATCAAGGACACCGTCACCCAGCTGCGCGCGGCCTGGCTGGAGGGCAACGAGATCGGCACCCACTTCAACGGCCACTTCTGCGGCCCGGACGGCGGCGTCGGCACCTGGTCCGTCGAGGAGTGGAAGAGCGAGATCGAGCAGGCCAAGTCCTTCGTGAAGAACTGGAAGACCAATGCGGGCCTGAAGGACATGGAGGCGCTCCCCTTCGACTACGACAAGGAGCTGATCGGCGCCCGCACCCCTTGCCTCGAAGGCCAGAAGAACTTCATGCTCGCCGCCCGGAACATGGGCTTCCGATACGACTCCAGCGGCATCGGCAAGCAGATCTGGCCGAAGAAGACCGACGGCCTGTGGGACATCCCGCTCCAGCTGGTGCCCATGCCCGGGCGTGCCTTCGACACGCTGAGCATGGACTACAACTACATGGTCAACCAGTCCGGCACGACCACCCAGGGCGACGCCTCGCAGCACGCGTACTGGGGCGCCCAGATGCGCGACGGCCTGCTCCAGGCCTTCGCGCGGGCCTACGGCGGCAACCGCGCGCCGCTGATCATCGGCAACCACTTCGAGTCCTGGAACGGCGGCACCTACATGCGCGCCGTCGAAGACGTCATCAAGAACGTCTGCACCCGGCCGGAGGTGCGCTGCGTGTCCTTCCGCGAGCTGGTCGACTGGCTCGACGCCCAGGACGCCGGGACCCTGGAGCGGCTGCGCACCCTCGACGTCGGCGAGGCGCCCAAGGAGGGCTGGGCGAAGCTCCTGACGGCGGGGCCGCCGGCCAAGCCGGCCGCCCCCGCCGGGGTCAAGCCGGCTGCGGAGCAGGCCGAAGGGAGGCAGAGCGGGGAGTAGTGCCGGCGGCGGCGCCCGCCTCCGTACCCGTGCCCGTGCCCGTGCCGGTGTCCTCCCGCAGGACGAAGCCGGGGTCGACCTGGGCCGCCAGGTCGATCCCGGTCTTGGCGTTGCCCCAGCTCTCCGCGTTCCGCAGGTGGAAGTGCACCATCTGCGCGGTGTACCGCTCCCAGTCGCGCAGCGCGTACGAGCCGTCGGCCGCCACGCGCAGGGTCTCGAGTGCGGCCCTGTTGTCCGCCTCCAGCAGCTCGAATGCGGGCGGCCGGCCCTTCTCCATCGCCCGGACCCAGTCGGAGTGCCCGACCGTGACCAACAGGTCCTCGCCCACCTCGTCGCGCAGGAACGCGAGGTCGTCCGCGCCCTGCACCTTGTTGCCGACCACCTTCAGCGCGACCCCGAAGTCCCGTGCGTACTCCTTGTACTGGCGGTAGACGGAGACGCCTTTGCGGGTCGGCTCGGCGACCAGGAACGTCACGTCGAAGCGGGTGAACATGCCCGAGGCGAAGGAGTCCGAGCCGGCGGTCATGTCGACGACGACGTACTCGCCCGAGCCGTCCACCAAGTGGTTCAGGCACAGCTCCACGGCCCCGACCTTGGAGTGGTAGCAGGCCACCCCGAGGTCGGACTCGGTGAACGGGCCGGTGGCCATCAGCCGCACGGCCCGCCCGTCGAGCGCGACGCCGCGCGCGCAGGCGCCGTACACCGGGTTGTCCTCGGTGACCCGCAGCAGGCGTGAGCCGGTGCCGGGCGGCGTCGTCTTGATCATCGAATCGGCGGACGGGATACGCGGGTTGGACCCGCGCAGGTACTCCTTGATCAGCGGCAGGTGAGCGCCGAGCGCGGGCAGTGCGGCCGCCTGCTCGTCGTCAAGCCCGAGCGCGGCCCCCAGGTGCTGGTTGATGTCGGCGTCCACCGCGATGACCGGGGCCCCATGGGCGGCGAGGTGGCGGATGAAGAGGGAGGACAGCGTGGTCTTGCCGCTGCCACCCTTTCCCACGAAAGCGATCTTCATGTTCACGAAGGGTAGCCGCTTGGTCGCTTTGTGTGGCGAGAGTGAGTGAAGAAGACCACTCCAAGGAGGGGTCGGTGCTATGGGCGTGGAGTGCGTAGGCTCCCTACTTATGAGTAGTGCTGCTGACCCGCTGGCCGCCCTGGGCGCGCTCCCGGGCGTCTCCGAGAGCGTGGACTCCGTACGCAAGGCCGTGGACCGGGTCTACGGTCACCGGGTGATGCGCCGCCGCAGCGGGGAGATCACCTCGGAGGCGGCGCTGCGCGCGGCCCGCGGCAGCGCGGCCCTGTCCGGAGCGGACTGGGCGCTGGAGGAGGTGCGCCGCCGCACCGACTTCGGCGCGGACGCGGAGGCGCGCACGGTCGGCGCCGCGCTGCGGCTGACGGCGGAGGCCGGGCAGCTGTTGAGCATCTGGCGGCAGTCGCCGCTGCGGGTGCTGGCGCGCCTGCACCTGGTGGCGACGGGGACCGCGGCCGACGGCGATGTGGTGGGCCGGCCCCGCCTGGCCGGCGAGCCGGTGGACGAACCGCTCCTGGCCGACGTGCCGCTGCCCTCGGCCGACGAGGTCGCGGGCCGGCTGGACGGGCTGTCCCGGCTGGTCATCGCGGGCAGCTCGGCCCCGGCGCTGGTGGTCGCGGCGGTGGTGCACGGCGAGCTGCTGGCGCTGCGCCCGTTCGCCTCGTACAACGGGCTGGTCGCGCGGGCGGCGGAGCGGATCGTGCTGGTCAACAGCGGCCTCGACCCCAAGGCCATCTGCCCGGCCGAGGTCGGCCACGCGGAGCAGGGGCGCGAGGCGTACCTGGCCGCCTTTGACGGCTACGTCTCCGGGACCGCGGAGGGGATGGCCGAGTGGATCGCCCACTGCGGGCGGGCCGTGGAACTCGGCGTCCGCGAGTCGACGGCGGTCTGCGAAGCCCTGCAGCGCGGCGCGGCCTGAGAAGCGCTGTTCCGGGCGATGGGCCCGGAACAGGGTTGCGGCGACACCGTCAAGCTCTGGTGTCGCCGCTGGCATTTACGCCCAGTTACCAAGCGTCCTCGATAAGTGCCCATCAGGTCGGGAACTTTGCCCGGTTACCTGGTGCGGCTGGCCCGTAATCGACGGGTCGACGTCGCGTGGGTGCTCGGCGTTCATGCGATTCGGTCCGTGGGCCTTACTGCGTTTTAAAGATGATCCTCTCGGATGTTCTTTGGTCTCGCGGGCCGTGACTCCTTTCTACTCCGCTTCGGTGTGAAGCGGAACCCCTGACTGCTTTTTTTACTTTCCGGGCGCAGCGGGGCGAACCGGACAGTCTCGTTCCTGCAGGTCAGGGGCCGGGGGCAGGCTGGGAGGGGCGCCGCGCAGCGGCTGGTGTCAGGCGGAAGCGGCCGCGGTGGTTGCGGCTGCCGTGGTGGCTGCAGCGGCGGCCAGAGCGCCCGCCCGACGGCGGCTCGCGTACCAGACGAGACCTGCCGTGGCCGCCGCCGCGCCCACCGCCGCGGCGGCGACCAGCGCCGGCCGCGTCGGCATGGACAGCCCGGGCAGCCGCTGCTTCAGGCGAACCGGCCGGTTGAAGACCAGTACCGGCCACTCGCGGGCCACCGCCTCGCGCCGCAGCGCCCGGTCGGGGTTGACCGCGTGCGGGTGGCCGACCGCCTCCAGCATCGGGATGTCGGTCACCGAGTCGCTGTAGGCGTAGCAGCGCGAGAGGTCGTAACCCTCGGACTCGGCCAGCTCCCGGACCGCCTCGGCCTTGGTGGGCCCGTAGGCGTAGTACTCGATCTCGCCGGTGAAGCAGCCGTCCTCGCCGATGACCATGCGGGTGGCGACGACCCGGTCCGCGCCCAGCATCTCGCCGATCGGCTCGACCACTTCCGCGCCGGACGTCGACACGATCACCACGTCGCGGCCTGCCGTGTGGTGGGCCTCGATGAGCGATGCGGCCTCGTCGTAGATCAACGGGTCGATGAGGTCGTGCAGGGTCTCGGCGACGATTTCGCGCACCTGCTGGACGTTCCAGCCCTTGCACAGGGCGGACAGGTACTCCCGCATCCGCTCCATCTGGTCGTGGTCGGCGCCGCCGACCAGGTAGATGAACTGGGTGTATGCGGTACGCAGCACGGCCCGGCGGTTGATCAGGCCGCCGTGGTAGAAGGACTTGCTGAACGTCAGAGTGCTCGACTTCGCAATGACCGTCTTGTCCAGGTCGAAGAACGCTGCGGTGCGGGGCGCCGAGTGCGGCAAGGGCTGGATTTCCACGCCCCGAGCATATGCGCCCACCATTCGGCGTAAGGTGTGGCGCGTGGGTTTGCCTGAGAAGCCTCTCGGGTACACCATGGAAGTCACGGATCGTTCGCGACCGTGCTAACCCGGTCTGGCTCCTCCCCCCCCGAGTCGGACCGTGGGGACGACCCCCGCTCTCCCCCCCGGCGGGGGTCGTCGCATGTCCGGACGCGGTTTGCGTCCTCTCTTCCGGTGCCAAGCGCCCACTTCTGCGGCCCTCCTGTCTCGGCGGGCCCGCGCGGCGAAGGCCCTCACCCCTCTCCGGTTCGTCACGGTGCGTAGTGGTTCCGCCGCGCTGCGGAACTCACCTGTGGGTGACGGAGTTATTCACAAGGCTCCCGTTGTCCACAGTTTTCGAGCAAGATCCACTTCTTTTTCCGGATCGCTGCACGGTGATTCCAGCCGCGAAGTCCGCGGCGGCTGGCATTTGCGGCGAGAAGGGGGCGGAGATCGTGGCTGGATCGAAGTCGTGCGAACTGGCGGAACGGGTCGGGACAGGCGGAATCAGGTCGGCGGGCCGCGGAGGCGCGCCGGGCGCCGGCGGCGGGCGGCCGCTGATCCTCACCGAGGACCCGTTGCTGCTGGACGATCTGCTGCGGCTGTGCGCCGCCGCCGGTGCCGAGCCGCATGTGCACCATGCGGTGCCCGAGCAAAGCGGAGGCGGGGGCGAGGCCGGCGGGAGCGGTGCGCGCGGAGGCGGCGGCAGCGGTGGCGCCGGTGGTGGCGGCAGCGGGGGAGGCGGAGTCGGTTGGGACTCGGCGCCGCTCGTGCTCGTCGGTGACGATGCCGCCCGGCGCGTCCTTGGGGCCCCGCGCCGGCCCGGGGTGCTGCTCGTCGGGAGGGAGCCGGACGACCCCCTCGTGTGGCAGCGGGCGGTGGAGATCGGCGCCGAGGAGGTGCTGCGGCTCCCCGATGCCGAGGCCCTGCTGGTCGACCGCATCGCCGACGTGGTGGAAGGGGCCGGCCGAAGCGCGCTGGCCGTCGGGGTGATCGGCGGCAGCGGCGGGGCCGGCGCCTCCACCCTCGCCTGCGCCCTCGCCCTGCGGGCCGCCCGCGCCGGGGAGCGCACCATCCTCATCGACGGGGACCCGCTCGGCGGCGGCATGGACGTCCTGCTCGGCGGCGAGAGCGCCGAGGGGCTGCGCTGGCCCGACCTCGCCGGCTCCCGAGGCCGGCTCGCCGCCGGCGCCCTGGAGGAATCCCTGCCCGAGCTGCATGCCCTGCGGGTGCTGAGCTGGGACCGCGGGGACCGGGTGGTGGTGCCGCCCGACGCGGTGCGCTCGGTGGTGGCCGCCGCGCGCCGCCGGGGCGGGGTCGTCGTGGTCGACCTGCCCCGCCGGGTCGACGAAGCAGTCGCCGAGGCCCTGGCCCAGCTCGACCTGGTGCTGCTGGTGGTTCCGGCCGAGCTGCGGGCGGTGGCCGCCGCGGGCCGGGTCGCGGCCGGGGTGCGGATCGCCGCCCGGGACGTGCGGGCCGTCGTACGGGGCCCCGCGCCCGGCGGTCTCGATGCCGAGGCGGTGGCCGGGCTGCTGGGCGTCCCGCTGGCCGGCGAGGTGCCGCTTGAGGTGGGGCTTCCGGGGCGCGTCGCCGACGGGGAACCGCCGGGAGCGCACGGGCGGGGCGCGCTGGCCCGGTTCTGCGACGGCTTCTGGCGCCGGGTGCTCGGCCCGGCCGCCGCCCGGGGGGTGACGGCATGAGCGCGGTGCTCCTGGACGCGGTGCGCCGGCAGCTCGCCGAGAGCGGGGCGGAGCCGACTCCGGCCCGGGTGGCCGCGGCCCTGCGCGCACAGGGCCGACTGCTCGGGGATGCGGAAGTGCTGGGTGCGGCCGAGGAGTTGCGGTCCGAACTGGTCGGTGCCGGCCCGCTGGAGGGGCTCCTCGCCGACCCCGAGGTCACCGATGTGCTGGTGGCCGCTCCCGACCGGGTGTGGGTGGACCGGGGTGGCGGGCTGGAGCTGACCGGCGTCACCTTCCCCGATGCCGAGGCGGTTCGCCGGCTGGCCCAGCGGCTGGCTGCCGTCGCGGGCCGGCGCCTGGATGACGCCCGGCCCTGGGTGGATGCGCGGATGCCGGACGGCACCCGGCTGCATGCGGTGCTGCCTCCGGTGGCGGTCGGGTCGGCCTGTCTGTCGCTGCGGGTGGTGCGGCCGCGGGCGTTCACGCTGGAGGAGCTCGTCGAGGCGGGGACGCTGCCGCCCGGCGGGGCGCGGCTGCTGCGGGAGATGGTGCAGGCCCGGCTGTCGTTCCTGGTCTCCGGCGGGACCGGCACCGGCAAGACCACCCTGCTCAGCGCTCTGTTGGGGCTGGTCGGCCCCGGGGAGCGGATTGTCCTCGCCGAGGACTCCGCCGAGTTGCGGCCCGACCATCCCCATGTGGTGCGGTTGGAGACCCGGCCCGCCAACCAGGAGGGGGCGGGCCTGGTCACCCTCGCGGACCTGGTCCGGCAGGCGCTGCGGATGCGCCCGGACCGGCTCGTGGTCGGCGAGGTCAGAGGGCCCGAAGTGGCCGACCTCCTGGCCGCGTTGAACACCGGTCACGAGGGGGGTTGCGGCACCGTCCATGCGAATGCCGCCGGGCACGTGCCGGCCCGGCTGGAGGCGCTCGGGACCGCCGCGGGCCTCGACCGGGCCGCGCTGCACAGCCAGTTGGCGGCCGCCCTGACCCTCGTCCTGCACCTGGTCCGGGACCGGGCCGGGCGGCGCCGGGTGGCCGAGGTGCACGTCCTGGAGCGGGACGCCGTCGGGCTGGTGGTCACCGTACCGGCGCTGCGCTGGTCCGCCCGCGGCTTCGTGCGGGAGCGCGGCTGGGAGCGGCTGCGCCCGCTGCTGGGCGGTGTGCGGTGAGCGGGGCGGGGGCCGCCGCGGTGCCGCTGCCGCTGTTCGCCGGGATGCTGTGTGCCGGGACGGCCGCCTGGGCGCTGGCCGAGGGCGACCGGGCGGCGCGGCGGGCCCGCGGGGTGTTGGCCGGCGGCGGGCCGCCGGTGCTGGGCGGGCCGGTGCGCCGGGAGCGGCTGGTGAGCGCGGTGCGGGTGCGGGCCGCGCGGTGGCGGGAGTGGTGGGCCTGCCTCGGGGCCGGGCTGGTTCTCGCGCTGCTGGGCGGGTCGGTGGTTCCGCTCGCGGCGGGGGCGGTGGCGGTCCCGTTGGTGCGGCGCCGGCTGGCGGTCCGGCAGCGGGAGCGGGACCGGTGCGCGCGGGCCGCCGAGGTGATCGCCCTGTGCGGGGCGGCGGTGGGCGAGCTGCGGGCGGGGGCCCAGCCCGGGCAGGCGCTGGCCGCGGCCCTGCGGCGGACCGCTGTGGGTCCGGGTGCTCCCGGGCCGGCGGAGACGGCGGTGCTTGCCGCGGCCGCGTTCGGCGGGGATGTGCCGGGGGCGCTGCGGCAGGCGGCCCGGGAGCCCGGCGCGGAGGGGTTGGCCGGGATGGCCGCCTGCTGGCGGATTTCCGTGGACGGGGGCGCCGGGCTGGCCGCCGGACTGGACCGGCTGGAGGGGGCCCTGCGGGCCGACCGGGACCGGCGGGAGGCGCTGCGGGCCCAGTTGGCGGGCGCGAGATCGACGACGGTGGTGCTCGCCCTGCTGCCGCTGGTGGGGTTGGTGATCGGGACGGGGCTGGGGGCGGACCCGCTGCGGGTGCTGTTGCACACCCCGGTGGGGTGGGGCTGCCTGCTGGCGGGCGGGGTGCTGGAGGCGCTGGGGCTGCTGTGGTGCCGGCGGATCGTACGGGCGGGGGAGCGGTGATGGGCGGGACTGCGGTCCACAGGCTGGGGACGGTGCTGTGCCTCGTGGCGGCGGTGCTCTGCGCGGCAGGCGCGGTGGCCGTCCGGGTCGGGGCGCGGGCGGCCCGGCGCAGAGCCGTCGGGCTGCTGGCGGCGCCGCGACAGCGGCAGCGCTCGGCCCTGGCGGTGCGGATACGGGGTGCGGTGGCCGTGTGGGCGGTTGCGGCGGCGGTGTGGGCGGCGATGGGGCTGCTGCTCGGTGGAGCGCTCGGGTGGGCCGCGGGCTGCGGGGCGGCGTACGCGGTGTGGTGGCTGCGTCGGCGCCGGCGCGGGTCCGCCGGGGTGGATCCGCGGGAGGTGGAGCGCCAGCTGCCGTTCGCTGCCGACCTGTTGGCGGCCTGCCTGGCCGCCGGTGCCGGGCCGGTGGAGGCCGCCGAGGTCGTGGGGGAGTCGCTGGGCGGCCCGGTGGGCGAGCGGCTGGCGCTCGCCGGGGCGGAGCTGCGGCTCGGCGGCGAACCGGGCGCGGCGTGGGGGAGGTTGGCGCAGATACCGGGGGCCCGGCCGCTCGCGGAGTGCCTGGAGCGGGCCGCCCGGACGGGGGCTCCGGCCGCCGAACCCGTGGCGCGGCTGGCGACCGCCCTGCGGGAGGAGCGGGTCCGCGAGGCGGGTGCCCGCGCGCAGCGGGCGGCGGTGCTCGTCACCGCGCCGGTCGGGCTGTGCTTCCTGCCCGCGTTCCTCGCGGTGGGAGTGGCCCCCGTGGTGATCGGAATGGCCTCGGGCCTGCTGTCGGGCGCGTAAAAGAGACGGTGCGAAAACGGGCTGAGACCACGTCAGGAAATCAATATCAACGGGAGGTTGTCATGAGGATCATCGTGTTTCGGCTGCGGGCTGCGCTGAAGGGCCGCACGGGCGATGCGGGGATGTCCACGTCCGAATACGCCATGGGCACGATCGCGGCGTGTGCATTCGCGGCCGTTCTGTACAAGGTGGTGACGAGCGACGTGGTCTCCACCGCACTCCAGTCGACCATCGGGAAGGCGCTCGATGTGCCGTTCTGAGGGAATGCGGGGGCGGTGGCACGGCGCGGTGCGACGGGACCGGGGATATGTGACGGCTGAGGCAGCCGTGGTGATTCCCGCGCTGGTGCTGTTCGCGGCGCTGCTGGTGTGGGCGCTGATGGCGGCGGCCGCGCAGATCCGCTGTGTGGACGCGGCCCGGGCCGGCGCCCGGGCGGCGGCCCGGTCGGAGCCGGTCGACACGGCGCTGGCGGCGGCCCGGGCGGCCGCTCCGCCGGGGGCCGAGGTGGCGCTGGAGCGGGAGGGGGACCTGTGGCGGGTGCGGGTGGCGGCTCCGGCGCCGGGGCCGCGCGGGCTGCCGGTGCGGCTCGGGGCCCGGGCGGTGGCGCTGGCCGAGGACAGCGTGGGGCCGCCGCCGTGAGGGGCGACCGGGGCTCGGCCACGGTGTGGGCGGCGCTGGTGGCGGTGGTGCTGGGCACGGTGTTCGGCGGGGTGCTGCTGCTCGGCCAGGCCGTCGTCGCCCGGCACCGGGCGGCCGCAGCCGCCGATCTGGCGGCCCTGGCCGCGGCGGCGACCTGGGCCCACGGCCCGGAGGCCGCCTGCGGCGCGGCCGGCCGGGTGGCCCGGGCCCAGGAGGCCGCCCTGGCCTCCTGCACCGTCCTCGGCGAGGTGGCCGAGGTTGCGGCCCGCCCGGCGAAGGGCCCCTTCACCCCGACGTCCACGGCTCGCGCCGGCCCTCCGCTGCCGACTCGGGCCCCGGATCCCGCGCCTCCGCCGTCCGGCCGGGCACCGGGCCCTGCGGCTCCGCTGCCGAGCGGGGCACCGGGCCCTGTCCCTCCGCCGTCCGGCCGGGTCCCGGGCCCCGCACCGGCTCCGGCGCCGTCCGCCGGGGCCCTGGGGGTCAGGGTTGCGGGGACTCCTTGAGGAGGCGGGTCAGGAGGCGGATGGCGCCGCGTTTGTGGAGGGGGTCGTTGCCGTTGCCGCATTTCGGGGACTGGATGCACGAGGGGCAGCCGGCCTCGCACTCGCAGGCCGCGATGGCGTCGCGGGTCGCCGTGAGCCAGGCGCGGGCCGTGTGGAAGGCCCGCTCCGCGAAGCCGGCGCCGCCGGGGTGGCCGTCGTACACGAAGACCGTCGGAAGGAGGGTGTCGGGATGCAGCGGCACGGAGACGCCGCCGATGTCCCAGCGGTCGCAGGTGGCGAACAGCGGGAGCAGGCCGATGGAGGCGTGCTCGGCGGCGTGGAGGGCGCCGCCGAGGATCTCCGGGTGGATCCGGGCCGCGTCGAGCTGGTCCTCGGTGACGGTCCACCACACCGCCCGGGTGCGCAGGGTGCGGGGCGGGAGGTCCAGCTTGGCCTCCCCGAGCACCTCACCGGTGATCAGCTTGCGGCGCAGGTAGGACACCACCTGGTTGGTGACCTGCACCGTGCCGTAGCAGAGCCGGGCGTCGCCCCACGGGATCTCGGTCTCCGTCTCCAGGATGGCGATGGAGGTGGTGTCGCGGGCGGTGGTGGAGAAGGGCGGGCTGGCCTCTTCGACCAGGGCCACCGAGTCCTCCAGGTCCAACCGCTGCACCAGGTAGGTGCGGCCCTGGTGGAGGTGGACCGCTCCGTCGTGGACGGCGGTGTGGGCCGCGGACTCGTCCACCGTGCCCAGCAGGCGCCCGGTGGCCGCCTCGACGATCTGCACCGGGCGGCCGCCCTCGCCCCGGATGTCGGCCAGGTCCGCGGCGCGCTCCCGGCGGGTCCAGTGCCAGGCGGTGGCCCGGCGGCGCAGCAGCCTCGCGGCCTCCAGCTGCGGCATCAGGCCGGCGGCGGCCGGGCCGAACAGGGCGAGGTCGGCCTCGGTCAGCGGGGACTCGGCGGCGGCCGCGCACAGGTGCGGGGCCAGGACGTACGGGTTGTCCGGGTCGAGCACCGTGGCCTCCACCGGGCGGCGGAACAGGGCCTCGGGGTGGTGGACGAGGTAGGTGTCCAGCGGGTCGTCGCGGGCGACGAGCACGGCCAGCGCCCCCTGCCCGGACCGGCCGGCCCGGCCCGCCTGCTGCCACAGGGAGGCCCGGGTGCCCGGATAGCCGGCGATCAGGACCGCGTCCAGGCCCGAGACGTCCACGCCCAGCTCCAGGGCCGTGGTGGCGGCCAGCCCCAGCAGTTCCCCGGAGTGCAGGGCCCGCTCCAGGGCGCGGCGCTCCTCGGGCAGGTAGCCGCCCCGGTAGGCCGCGACACGCCCGGGCAGGGAGCGGTCGACCTCGGCCAGCCGCTCCTGGGCGATCACCGAGATCAGCTCGGCCCCGCGCCGGGAGCGTACGAAGGCGACCGTGCGGACGCCCTGGACGACCAGGTCGGTCAGCAGGTCGGCGGTCTCGGCCGTCGCGGTGCGGCGTACCGGGGCGCCCTTCTCGCCCCGCAGCTCGGTCAGCGGGGGCTCCCACAGGGCGAAGACCACCTCGCCGCGTGGCGAGGCGTCGTCCGCGACCTCCGTGACCGGGAGCCCGGTCAGCCGGGAGGCGGCGGTCGCCGGGTCGCTCGCAGTGGCGGAGGCCAGCAGGAAGACCGGTTCGGAGCCGTAGCGGGCGCACAGCCGCCGCAGCCGGCGCAGCACCTGGGCCACGTGGGAGCCGAAGACGCCCCGGTAGGTGTGGCACTCGTCGATGACCACGTAGCGCAGCGCGCGCAGGAAGGAGGACCAGCGGGGATGGGCCGGGAGGATCCCGCGGTGCAGCATGTCGGGGTTGGTCAGCACGTAGTTCGCGTACTGGCGCACCCATTCGCGTTCCTCGACCGGCGTGTCGCCGTCGTACACGGCGGGCCGGATCGCGTTGCCCAGCGGGGCGGCCAGCTCGCGCACGGCGCGCCGCTGGTCGGCCGCCAGGGCCTTGGTCGGGGCCAGGTACAGGGCGGTCGTCCCGCGGCCGTTCGGGGCCTCGGCGCCGTCCGCGAGGGTGGACAGCACGGGGGCGAGGTAGGCCAGGGACTTGCCGGACGCGGTGCCGGTGGCGACGACCACCGACACGCCGTCGAGGGCGTGCTCGGCGGCCGCGGCCTGGTGTTCCCACGGATGTTCGATCCCGGCGGCCCGGATCGCCGCCACGACATCCGTTCGGATGCGGTCGGGCCAGACTGCATGACGGCCCGCCCGAGGGGGCAAGTGCTCCGTATGGGTGATGCGCGCAGCTCGGGAAGGCCCCCGTGAGAGGCGGTCCAGAACCGCCCCGGGGGTGGGTCGAGGGTCCTCGGGTGCCGTGGGCCGACCGGGACGGTGAGTATTGGCCATTGGAACCGAGTGTGTCACCGGCGTGCGGGACAATGGTCCGAAGGCGTCGTGCGCGCCTGCCGGTAAGTGGTTGAATGCCATCGCGGCAGCCAATCTCTCCCCCCGCCCGCGGGTGGGGAGGCCCCTGGGGGGCGCCGCTCGATAGCAAGGTGCTGGAGGATCCGTGGACCTGTCCCTGTCGACTCGCACTGTCGGCGACCGCACGGTCGTGGAGGTCGGTGGCGAGATTGATGTGTATACCGCGCCCAAGCTGCGCGAGCAGTTGGTCGAGTTGGTGAACGACGGCAGCTACCACCTGGTTGTCGACATGGAGCGAGTGGACTTCCTCGACTCCACCGGCCTCGGTGTGCTCGTGGGAGGCCTCAAGCGCGTCCGTGCGCACGAGGGCTCGCTGCGCCTCGTGTGCAACCAGGAGCGCATCCTGAAGATCTTCCGCATCACCGGCCTGACCAAGGTGTTCCCGATTCACACGACGGTGGAAGACGCCGTCGCGGCCACCGACTGACGGCTCCGCCCCCCCGGCGGCCGCCGGGCCCCGGGGGACGGAGTGGAAGAGGAGCGGGGGCGCGGGCCGTGAGCGGCCCGGGCCCCTGTAAGCCACGCCCGTAGTCCGAGGGGGACGCAATGGCCACCGTTGAACTGCGCTTCAGCGCCCAGCCCGAGCACGTCCGGACGGCACGCCTGGTCGCGGCCGCCGTGGCGCGGCGGGCGGGTGTGGACGAGGCCGTGCTCGACGAGGTCCGCCTCGCGGTGGGCGAGGCCTGCTCGCGCGCCGTCGGACTGCACCTCAGCAACGGACTGACCGCGCCCGTCCGGGTGGTGCTGACCGAGGAGGAGAAGCTCTTCTCCATCGAGGTCGGCGACGAGGTCCCGGGGCCGGCCGGCGGCCCGACGGGCGCCGTGCCCGGGCTCGACGCCGCCCTGGACCCCGACGGCGACACCGAGGACGAGATGGGCCTCGCCGTGATCAGCGGTCTCGTCGACGACGTCGAGGTGACCAGCGGGGAGGGCGGCGGGACCATCAGGATGAGCTGGCCCGTGTCCGGCGCCGCCGAAGTCCGATAGTCCGATCGGTTTATTCGATCTTATTCAAGGCCCTGTGAACAGGGCCTTTTTTCATGCCCGCGTTCATGTCGGCGTTCATGCTCGCGTTCATGTCGGGGTTCACGCCGCGCGGTATTCCTAGATCGATGACCAGCCGTCAATGCCTTTGTCCCATTACCTCTTTCGGGGGTAATGGAGTGACAGGATCTATTGGTGAGGAGCAAGAGCAGGCCAATTCCGTTTCCCGCGTACTGTTTTGATCGGGAAGAGCTCCCTACAATCCGTCCACATCTTGAGCTCATCACGTCAAGGAGGACGAATGACGGGGCTCTTCACCCCTCTCTCGCCGGACGGCACCGCCGATCTGGCAGCCGCGGTACTCACCGATGACAATCGGCTCATCGTGATGGTGATCGCGGCCGTGGCCCTAGCCGCACTCGTCGTCGCGCAGATCCTGGTCCGCCAGGTCCTCGCCGCCGGCGAGGGCACCGACAACATGAAGAAGATCGCCGCCGCCGTGCAGGAAGGCGCCAACGCCTATCTGGGCCGGCAGCTGCGCACCCTCGGCATCTTCGCCGTCGTCGTGTTCTTCCTGCTCTTCCTGCTCCCCGCGGACGACTGGAACCAGCGGGCGGGACGTTCCGCCTTCTTCCTCGTCGGCGCGCTCTTCTCGGCGACCACCGGCTACGTCGGCATGCGGCTCGCCGTCCGCGCCAACGTCCGCGTGGCCGCCGCAGCCCGCGAGGCCACCCCCGCCGAGGGCCAGCCCGCCAAGGACCTCACCGACGTCGCCCACAAGGCCATGCGGATCGCGTTCCGCACCGGCGGCGTCGTCGGCATGTTCACCGTCGGCCTCGGCCTGCTCGGCGCCTCCTGCGTCGTCCTGGTCTACGCCGCCGACGCCCCCAAGGTCCTGGAGGGCTTCGGCCTCGGCGCCGCCCTGATCGCGATGTTCATGCGCGTCGGCGGCGGCATCTTCACCAAGGCCGCCGACGTCGGCGCCGACCTGGTCGGCAAGGTCGAGCAGGGCATTCCGGAGGACGACCCGCGCAATGCCGCGACCATCGCCGACAACGTGGGCGACAACGTCGGCGACTGCGCCGGTATGGCGGCCGACCTCTTCGAGTCGTACGCCGTCACCCTCGTCGCCGCGCTCATCCTCGGCAAGGCCGCCTTCGGCGACCTCGGCCTGGCCTTCCCGCTCATCGTCCCCGCCATCGGCGTCGTCACCGCGATGATCGGCATCTTCGCCGTCTCCCCGCGGCGCAGCGACCGCAGCGGCATGACCGCCATCAACCGCGGCTTCTTCATCTCGGCCGTGATCTCGCTCGCGCTCGTCGCCGTCGCCGTCTTCGCGTACCTGCCGGCCACGTACAAGGAGCTCGTCGGCGTCGAGGACACGGCGATCACCGGGCACTCCGGGGACCCGCGGATCCTCGCCCTCGTCGCCGTCGCCATCGGCATCGTCCTCGCGGCCCTGATCCAGCAGCTCACCGGCTACTTCACCGAGACCAGCCGCCGCCCCGTCCGCGACATCGGCAAGAGCGCGCTGACCGGCCCGGCCACCGTGGTCCTCGCCGGCATCTCCGTCGGCCTGGAGTCCGCCGTCTACACGGCGCTCCTCATCGGCCTCGGCGTGTACGGGGCCTTCCTGCTCGGCGGCACCTCCATCATGCTCGCGCTCTTCGCGGTGGCCCTGGCCGGCACCGGCCTGCTCACCACCGTCGGCGTGATCGTCGCGATGGACACCTTCGGGCCCGTCTCCGACAACGCCCAGGGCATCGCCGAGATGTCCGGCGACGTCGAGGGCCCCGGCGCGCAGGTCCTGACCGACCTGGACGCCGTCGGCAACACCACCAAGGCCATCACCAAGGGCATCGCCATCGCCACCGCCGTGCTCGCCGCGGCCGCGCTGTTCGGCTCGTACAACGACGCCATCTCCAACGCGGTCAAGCAGGTCGGCGCCAAGGCCGGCGAGATGAACCTCAGCCTGGACATCGCCCAGCCCAACAACCTGGTCGGCCTCATCCTGGGCGCCGCGGTCGTCTTCCTGTTCTCCGGCCTCGCCATCAACGCGGTCTCCCGCTCCGCGGGCGCCGTGGTCTACGAGGTGCGCCGCCAGTTCCGCGAGCACCCCGGCATCATGGACTACACCGAGAAGCCCGAGTACGGGCGCGTCGTGGACATCTGCACCAAGGACGCGCTGCGCGAGCTCGCCACCCCCGGCCTGCTCGCCGTGATGGCGCCCATCGCGGTCGGCTTCACCCTCGGCGTGGGCGCGCTCGGCGCGTACCTCGCGGGCGCCATCGGCTGCGGCACGCTGATGGCCGTGTTCCTCGCCAACTCCGGCGGCGCGTGGGACAACGCGAAGAAGCTCGTCGAGGACGGCCACCACGGTGGCAAGGGCAGCGAGGCCCACGCCGCGACCGTCATCGGCGACACCGTCGGCGACCCGTTCAAGGACACCGCGGGCCCGGCGATCAACCCGCTGCTGAAGGTCATGAACCTCGTGGCGCTGCTCATCGCCCCGGCGGTCGTGCAGTTCAGCTACGGAGCCGACACCAGCGCGACGGTGCGCGCGATCGTCGCGGCCGTCGCCGTCATGGTCATCGTCGGTGCGGTGTACGTCTCCAAGCGGCGCGGCGTGGCCGTCGGCGGCGACGCCGACGGCGACGCGGGACCCGCCGAGCGGGTGGCGCAGTCGGCCGACCCCGCGGTGGTGTCCTGACCGGAGTCCTGACTCACGCGTCCCGACCGGGGTCCCGACTCCGGTTCGAGCACGCGGGGACAGGTCCGAACGGCGGACGGGCGGCGCGGACTGACGCGTCGTCCGTCCGCTTTTCCGCTTACCCGGATGGCGGGTTGGTATCTTCCCGGCCGAGAGCCTTCGAAGGGACCAATCCGGTGAACAAGAAGCTTGCGGCCGCGGTGTCCGGCAGCGCGGTACTGATGCTCGTGCTGTCCGGCTGCGGCGGTGACGAGGGTGACAAGAAGGCCAACGCCTGGGCCAAGCAGGTCTGCGACAAGTGGCAGCCCCAGCTGAAGAAGATCGAGACGGCCAACGCCGACATCAAGCGCGTGTCGGGCGAGAACAGCAAGCCGGACGACGTCCAGAAGACCGACTCGGCCGCGTTCCAGTCCCAGGCCGACGCGTACAAGGCGATGAGCGCCGCCGTCGCGCAGGCCGGGGTCCCGCCCACGAAGGACGGCCAGGCGACCAAGGACGCGGCGGTCAAGGGCTTCGACTCGGCCTCCAAGGCCTACACGGACCTCAAGGCGAAGATCGACTCGCTCGACCCCAAGGACCAGAGCAAGTTCGCCGACGGACTCAAGGAGCTCGCGCCCGGCATCACCGAGGCGCAGAAGGGCAGCGCGGACGCCTACGGCCAGTTGAAGGCGGCCGGCCTGGACCAGGCGATGAACAGCCAGAAGGGCTGCAAGGTCACCGTGGCACCCTCGGCGTCGCCCGCGAAGTGAGCCGTCGGCGCGTGCGCCCCGCCCGCGCCGGCGTCTTGGCGGCACACGGGCCGGCGGTACACGGGTCCGCGGCACACGGCTCCGCGGCACACGGCTCCGCGCCACAAGGGGCCGCGACACAAGGGGCCGCGGCACAAGGCTCCGCGGCGCACCGATCGGCGGCGGCAGCCGACACAATGGACGCGTGAGTACCACCAGTCTCCCCACGCCCGACCGCGCCGCCGAGCTCCGCACCGCCCTGCTCGCCGCCGGCTTCACCGCCGACGGGCTGCTCGACCTGCTCGGCGCCCCCGCCTACGCGGCCCTGGCCCGCAGCGAGACGGTCCCCGCGCTGCGCGCCACCCGCAGCCGCAGCAACGGCCCCCTCGCGAGCCTGGTCCGGCTGTTCCTGCTTCAGGAGCCGGAGCCGTATGTGCACGTCTCGTCCGCGCTGCCCGTCGAGGCCCTCATCGCCGACGGCTGGCTGCGCCGGGAGGGCGACGAGGTGCACGCCACCGTCGACGTGCGCCCGTACGGCGGCCCGGACGGCGAGGACTGGTTCATCGTCTCGGACCTCGGCTGCGCCGTCGGCGGGGCCGGCGGGATCGGCAGCCGCGAGGAGGGCGTCGTCCTCGGCGTCGGCGGCGCCTCCACCACCCTTGCCGGGATCACGGTGCGCCGCCCCGTCGCCAGCGCCCTCGACCTCGGCACCGGATCCGGCATCCAGGCCCTGCACGCCGCGCAGCACGCCACCCGGGTCACCGCCACCGACGTCAACCCGCGGGCCCTGGAATTCACCCGGCTGACCCTGGCGCTGTCCGGGGCCCCGGAGGCCGAACTGCTCCTCGGCTCGCTCTTCGAGCCGGTCGGCGACGCCACGTACGACCTGATCGTGTCGAACCCGCCGTTCGTGATCTCCCCCGGCGCCCGGCTGACGTACCGGGACGGCGGCATGGGCGGCGACGACCTGTGCCGGACCCTGGTCCAGGAGGCCGGCGCCCACCTCAACCCCGGCGGCTACGCGCAGTTCCTCGGCAACTGGCAGCACGTGGAGGGAGAGGACTGGCGCGAGCGGGTCCGCTCCTGGGTGCCGCGCGGCTGCGACGCCTGGATCGTGCAGCGCGACGTACAGGACATCACGCAGTACGCGGAGCTGTGGCTGCGCGACGCGGGCGACCACCGCACCGATCCCGCCGAGTACGCGCGCCGGTACGAGGACTGGCTGGACGAGTTCGAGGCCCGCAAGACCAAGGCCGTCGGCTTCGGCTGGATCACGCTGCGCAACAGCGGCGCCGACGAGCCGTCGGTCGTGATCGAGGAGTGGCCGCACTCGGTGGAGCAGCCCCTCGGCGACGCCGTCACCGCCCACTTCGCCCGCCAGGACTACCTGCGCGCCCACGACGACGCCTCGCTGCTGGAGGCCCGCTTCGCCCTGGTCGCCGAGGTGGTCCAGGAGCAGGTCGGCGCCCCCGGGGCCGAGGACCCCGAGCACGTGGTGCTCCGGCAGAACCGCGGCATGCGGCGCGCCACCAAGGTCGACACGGTCGGAGCGGGCTTCGCCGGCGTGTGCGACGGATCGCTCACCGCGGGCCGGATCCTCGACGCGATCGCGCAGCTGATGCAGGAGGACCCGGTCGTGCTGCGCGACCGGACGCCGGAGGCGATCCGGATGCTGGTGGAGCAGGGCTTCCTGGAGCCGGTGGAGGCCTGATCCGCGGGGCCGGCGGGGTGCCCCGCAGGCCTCCTGCGACAGGCTCCGCTTCCCCTCCGCCTCCCGCCGTCCGCTTCCCTCCGTCCGCCTCTCCCCAACGCTCTCCCCGTGATGTAACCCACGGTTCGCTTTCTGTTCCCCCTCGGCTGGCAGGCTGCTGGCCAAGGGGGAAAGCCAGGGGTGTCCGTGGGTGTCCGGGGGGATCCGGGGGGACCCGAGAGCGGCCCGGGGAACGAAGGGGAACGGTATGGAAAGCGGTCCGGCGATCTTCGCGGCGACCGTGTTCCTGCTGTTCGGGACCGCTCTGCTGGCCTGGACAGGGGCGCGCGCCCGCCACGGTGCGCCGGTGGCCGAGGGCGTGCGCCCCTCCGTGGCCGTACCGCTGGCGCTGCTCGCCGGCGCGGCGTCGCTGGCCCTCGGCGCGTGGTGCCTCGCGCGACTGTGACTTCCGCGCACCGTTCCGTGTAGGACCGGCCGCCCACAGGGAGCGGCCCCGCGAGGGAAACCGGACGTCAGGCGGGGTGCGGGGGAGCGGCCAGACGGCCCCCTGGCCACTCGGGCCAGTGATCGGGACGGGTCCGGCGGGGTATCCGGGCGGCAGAAATGGCACTTGTCGGGTTACCGTTCGAGTGGCCGTTGCGGACTTGTGCCGTTTGACACGGGGGCGGGTTGTACCGTCACACTCCGCAGCGTCGCCGTACTGCGACCGAGTGCCGACCGGAGAGAAGAGCCAAGTTGTCCCCGACTAGCGAGACCGCACAGGGCGGCCGCCGACTCGTCATCGTCGAGTCCCCTGCCAAGGCGAAGACGATCAAGGGCTACCTCGGCCCGGGATACGTCGTCGAGGCGAGCGTCGGGCACATCCGCGACCTCCCGAACGGCGCGGCCGAGGTCCCCGACAAGTACACGGGCGAGGTCCGCCGCCTCGGCGTGGACGTCGAGCACGATTTCCAGCCGATCTACGTCGTCAATGCGGACAAGAAGGCCCAGGTCAGGAAGCTCAAGGAGCTGCTGGCCGAATCCGACGAGCTCTTCCTCGCCACTGACGAGGACCGCGAGGGCGAAGCCATCGCGTGGCACCTGCAGGAAGTGCTCAAGCCCAAGGTCCCCGTCCACCGGATGGTCTTCCACGAGATCACCAAGGACGCGATCCGCGAGGCCGTCGCCAACCCGCGCGAGCTGAACCAGCGCATGGTCGACGCCCAGGAGACCCGCCGCATCCTCGACCGCCTCTACGGCTACGAGGTCTCGCCGGTCCTGTGGAAGAAGGTCATGCCGCGGCTGTCGGCCGGGCGCGTGCAGTCCGTCGCCACCCGTCTCGTCGTCGAGCGCGAGCGCGAGCGCATCGCCTTCCGCTCCGCCGAGTACTGGGACCTCACCGGCACCTTCTCCACCGGCCGGGCCGGCGACCCGTCCGACCCGTCCACGCTCGTCGCCCGCCTGAACACCGTCGACGGCAAGCGCGTCGCACAGGGCCGCGACTTCGGTGCGAACGGGCAGCTCAAGAACGCCGAGGTGCTCCACCTCGACGAGGCGAACGCCCGGGCGCTGGCCGCCGCGCTCGCCGACAGCTCCTTCGCCGTGCGCTCGGTCGAGTCCAAGCCGTACCGCCGCTCCCCGTACGCCCCGTTCCGTACGACGACGCTGCAGCAGGAGGCCTCGCGCAAGCTGGGCTTCGGCGCGAAGGCCACGATGCAGGTGGCGCAGAAGCTGTACGAGAACGGCTTCATCACCTACATGCGTACGGACTCCACGACCCTCTCGGACACCGCCGTGGCGGCCGCCCGGGCGCAGGTCACCCAGCTGTACGGGGCCGACTACCTGCCGGAGAAGGCCCGCGTCTACGCCGGCAAGGTCAAGAACGCGCAGGAGGCGCACGAGGCGATTCGCCCTTCGGGTGATCGTTTCCGCACGCCCGCCGAGACCGGTCTGACCGGCGACCAGTTCCGCCTGTACGAGCTGATCTGGAAGCGGACCGTCGCCTCCCAGATGAAGGACGCGACCGGCAACTCGGTGACCGTGAAGATCGGCGGCACGGCCGCGGACGGCCGCGACGCCGAGTTCACCGCGTCCGGCAAGACGATCACGTTCCACGGGTTCATGAAGGCGTACGTCGAGGGCGCGGACGACCCGAACGCCGAGCTCGACGACCGCGAGCGGCGCCTGCCGCAGGTCGCCGAGGGCGACGCGCTCGCCGCCGACGAGATCACCGCGGACGGCCACGCGACCAAGCCGCCGGCCCGCTACACCGAGGCCTCGCTGGTCAAGGAGCTGGAGGAGCGGGAGATCGGCCGCCCGTCGACGTACGCGTCGATCATCGGCACGATCCTGGACCGCGGGTACGTCTTCAAGAAGGGCACGGCGCTCGTGCCGTCCTTCCTGTCCTTCGCCGTGGTCAACCTGCTGGAGAAGCACTTCGGCCGGCTCGTCGACTACGACTTCACCGCCAAGATGGAGGACGACCTCGACCGCATCGCGCGGGGCGAGGCCCAGGCCGTGCCGTGGCTCAAGCGCTTCTACTTCGGCTCGGAGGACGCTTCGGCGGTCGTCCCTGCGGCCGACGGCGACCACCTCGGCGGCCTGAAGGAGCTCGTGACCGACCTGGGCGCGATCGACGCCCGCGAGATCTCCTCCTTCCCCGTCGGCGAGGGCATCGTGCTGCGCGTCGGCCGGTACGGGCCGTACGTGGAGCGCGGCGAGAAGGACGCGGAAGGCCACCAGCGGGCCGACGTGCCGGACGACCTGGCTCCGGACGAGCTGACGGTGGAGTACGCGGAGGAGCTGCTCGCCGCGCCGAGCGGTGATTTCCAGCTCGGCAAGGACCCCGTCAGCGGCAACGAGATCGTCGCCAAGGCCGGCCGCTACGGGCCGTACGTGACGGAGATCCTGCCCGAGGGCACGCCGAAGACCGGCAAGAACGCGGTCAAGGCGCGGACGGCCTCGCTGTTCAAGTCCATGTCGCTGGACACCGTCACCCTCGACGACGCGCTGAAGCTGATGTCGCTGCCGCGCGTGGTGGGCTCCGACGCCGAGGGCGTGGAGATCACCGCGCAGAACGGCCGCTACGGCCCGTACCTGAAGAAGGGCACGGACTCGCGGTCGCTGGAGTCGGAGGACCAGCTCTTCACCATCACGCTGGACGAGGCCCTGGCGATCTACGCCCAGCCGAAGGTCCGCGGCCGCGCGGCGGCCAAGCCGCCGCTGAAGGAGCTGGGCACCGACCCGGTCAGCGAGCGCCCGGTCGTGGTGAAGGACGGCCGCTTCGGCCCGTACGTGACGGACGGCGAGACGAACGCCACGCTGCGGCGGGACGACGACGTCGAGACGATCACGCCGGAGCGCGGCTACGAGCTGCTGGCGGAGAAGCGCGCGAAGGCCCCGGCGAAGAAGACGGCCAAGAAGGCCGCCGCGAAGAAGGCGCCGGCGAAGAAGGCAACGGCGGCGAAGAAGACGGCAGCCAAGAAGACGACGGCGGCCGCGAAGAAGACGACGGCGAAGAAGACGGCAGCCAAGAAGACGACCGCCACTCCGCCGACGGAGTAATCCAGGCCGCGCGGCGTTTGAGCGCACCGGGCGCGAAGCGCCCGGGTCTTTCAGCCCCGTCGGCGTTTGAGGCGAACGGGGTCCGGGGCGGAGCCCCGGATTCGGGAAGGGGCGGGGTGGGGAGCGGCTCCGCGCAGCGGCCGCCTGCCCTGCGCCCCGCCGCCTGGCCTGCCTCCCCGGGGCCTCGCCCACCCGGCCCCCGCTCACCCGGGGGCCCGGCCCACCCGGGGCCGGGCCGGGCCGGCGGCAGCGGCGGCGTCGCGCCGGGCCCGGGGCGCGGCGCCCGGGTTATCCACAGGGCAGCAGCAACCGCCAAGCGCAGCGGATAGGCTGGGCGGATGACGCGAGCCGAGCAGCCGACTGGCGTGACCGCCCCCCAGAACCCCACCTACGACGAAGCCCTCGCCGCGGATTCCCGCGAGCGGGCGGTGCGCGCCCTGCTGCGCACCCCCAGGCTGCGCCGCCTGTGGAGCGCCCAGCTCGTCAGCGGCATCGGCGACGCCCTCGCCCTGCTCGTCCTGGTCCTCCTGGTCTTCCAGACGGCCGTCGCCGAGGAGACCTTCGGCGGTGGCTACCGCGGCTGGGCCCTCGCCGTCGCGGCCGTCTTCGGGGTGCGGATCCTCGCCACCCTCCTCTTCGGCGCGGTGCTGCTCGGCCCCCTCGCCAAGCTCACCGCCCCCGGCGGCGCGCTCGACCGCCGCTGGACCATGGCCGCGGCCGACGGCATCCGCCTCGCGCTCTTCGTCGTCGCCCCGCTCTGGCTCGACTGGATCCCGGCGCACGCGCTGACCGCGCTGCTGGCCACCGTCTTCGTCTCCGGCGCCGCCGAGCGGCTGTGGACGCAGGCCAAGGACAGCGCCGCCCCCGCCCTGCTGCCCGCGCCGCCGCCGGAGGGGGCAGCCGTACGGCCGCTGCCCGACCAGCTCGACGCGCTGCGCCGGCTGAACCTGCGCACCTCCTTCGTCGCCATGCCCGCCGCCGCGGCCGCGCTGCTCGTCGCGACGCTGGTCGGCAAGGCCCTCGGCATCGGCATCGACTGGTTCGCCGCGAACCGGGCCGCCCTCGGCTCGTACGTGGCGGCCGGCTTGTTCGCCGCCTCGCTGTCGCTGCTGCTGCCGCTGGTCCTGCCCACCGGCAAGACCCCGCGCCCGCGCTCGCCGCTGGAGGGCCTGCGCCCCCCGAAGACGGGGGACCGGCCGGACAGGGGCCGCACCGGCGCCATCCCGCTGTTCGTGCTGGCCTGCGCCGCCGTCGCCGGAGCGGTGGCCTCCGCCGCCGCCGTGGCCGTGCTGCACGCCTATGACCTCGGCGGCGGCCCCGCGACCTTCGCCCTGCTCGTCCTGGCGCTGCTCGGCGGTACCGGCCTCGGCATCCGCGCCGCCCAGGCCGGCAAGGTGCTGCCCGCGCTGTCCCGGCGCCGGCTGCTCGCCCTGGCCACAGCGGTCACCGGGACCGCGCTGCTGCTGACCGGCCTGGTCACGGATGCCGCGACCGTGCTGTTCCTGTCGCTGCTGGCCGGCACTGCCGCGGGCGTGGCCGCCAACACCGGGCACACCCTGCTCGACCAGGAGACCGAGGAGCTGCGCCGGGCCCGGGTCACCGAGCACCTCCAGGCCGTCGTCCGCGTCGCGGTGGCCCTCGGCGCCGTGACCGCCCCGGTGGTGGCCGCCGCGATCGGCCCGCACCGGCTGGCCGGCGGGAACCTCGTCTTCGAGCACGGCGGCGCCGCGTTCACCCTGATGCTGGTCGGCGCGCTGCTGCTGCCGGCCGCCGTGGTGGTCCTCGCCAAGGCCGACGACCGCGGCGGCGTACCGCTGCGCCGCGACCTGCGGGAGGCGCTGCGCGGCGGGGAGCCGGTGCAGGTGGCGTCCGCGACCGGCTTCTTCATCGCCCTGGAGGGCGGCGACGGCGCCGGCAAGTCCACCCAGGTCCAGGCGCTGGCCGACTGGATCCGGGGCAAGGGCCACGAGGTCGTCGTGACGCGGGAGCCGGGCGCCACCCCGGTCGGCAAGCGGCTGCGCTCGATCCTGCTCGACGTCTCCTCGGCGGGACTCTCGCACCGCGCCGAGGCCCTGCTGTACGCGGCGGACCGCGCGGAGCACGTGGACACGGTGGTCCGGCCCGCCCTGGAGCGCGGCGCCGTCGTCATCACCGACCGCTACATCGACTCCTCCGTCGCCTACCAGGGGGCGGGGCGCGACCTGTCCCCGACCGAGATCGCCCGCATCTCGCGCTGGGCCACCGACGGACTCGTACCGAACCTGACCGTGCTGCTCGACGTGTCGCCTGAGACGGCGCGGGAGCGGTTCACGGAGGCGCCCGACCGGCTGGAGTCCGAGCCGGCCGAGTTCCACCAGCGCGTGCGGGCCGGGTTCCTGACCCTCGCCGCCGCCGACCCCGGCCGCTACCTGGTGGTCGACGCCGGGCAGGACCCGGAGTCCGTGACCACCGTCGTACGGCACCGGCTGGACCGGATGCTGCCGCTCTCCGAGGCGGAGCTGGCCGCGCAGGCCGAGGCCCGCCGCAAGGCCGAGGAGGAGGCGCGCCGCCGCGCCGAGGAGGAGGCCGCGCGCAAGGCGGAGGAGGAGCGGCTGCGCGCCGAGGAGGAGGCCCGCCGGGCCCGCGAGGCCGAGGAGGCCCGCCTCAAGGCGGAGGCGGAGGCCGCCGAGGCGCGTCGTCGGGCCGAGGAGGAGGCCGCCCGCCGGGCGGAGGAGGAGCGGCTGCGGGCCGAGGAGGAGGCGCGCGCCCGGGCCGAGGCCGAGCGGCTGCGCGCGGAGGCCGAGGCGAAGGCCCGTGAGGCCGAGCAGGAGCGGCTGCGCAAGGAGGCCGAGGAGGAGGCCCGGCTGCGCGCCGAGGCCGAGGAGCGGCGCCGGGAGAAGCAGCGGCGGGCCGAGGAGGCCCTGCTGAAGGCGGAGGAGGCGCGCCGGCTGGCGGAGGCCCAGGCGGCCGCGGCGGCCGCGGCGGCTTCGGCTGCTGCCGCGGCGGCGGCACAGGCGGCTCCTGCGGCTCCTGCGGCTCCGGCTGCTCAGGCTCAGCCGGCTCAGCCGGCCCCGAAGGTGTCGATGGCCAAGGAGCCGCTGCCGGACGACGCGGTGACGGTCGAGACCCCGATGGTCAGGCCGCCCGCGGACAAGCGGGTCGTCCGGCCGGACGACGTCACCCAGACGGTGCCCATGCCGAAGGTGGACCCGGCCGCGGAGACCTCCGTACTGCCGCCCGTCACGGGAGCCGGCCCGGCCGACGAGACGGCAGTGCTGCCGCCCGTACGCCCGCAGGCCGACGGGCAGCGGCAGGCCGGGCAGTCGCAGCAGTCCCAGCAGTCGCAGCAGGCCGGGCAGGCCGGGCAGGCGTACTCCGCGGTGCGCCCGACGGCCCGGCACTCGGACGAGGCCCCGGCCGACCGGGTGCCGCCGGGCATCTTCCGGGACGCCGCCGAGGACGTGACCCGCGAACTCCCCGTCCTCGACCTCGACGAGGAGGGCCGGCCGCGCAGGACCCGTCCCTCGTGGGCCGAGGAGACCCCGCTGGACGACCTGCCGAGCCTGGCGGACGAGCTCCTGGGCCCCCACCGGGACGAGGACGAGCAGGACGGCCGGGGCGGCGACTCCGGCCGGAACGGCGGGGGAGGCCCGCGCCGCCGCCGCTGACGGCGACGGCGACGGACGGGAGCCGGCGGGCCCGGGGCAGTACTGGATTGTCGGTGGCGCACGCCACACTGGTGGCGGCGCAGGCGTGAGAGCCCGAGCTCACGCAAGGGCAGGGGCGGCAAGGAAAGGCGGTGGGCGGGATGCCCGTGTGGGACGACCTGGTGGGCCAGGAGCGGGTGCAGGCGCAGCTGGCCGCCGCCGCCCGTGATGCGGACGCCCTCGTCACCGCCGTCGAGGCGGGGCAGGAGCCGCCCGCCGCGTCCAGGATGACGCACGCCTGGTTGTTCACCGGCCCGCCCGGCTCCGGCCGGGCCACTGCCGCCCGCGCCTTCGCCGCCGCCCTGCAGTGCACCAGCCCGGACCGTGCCCTCGGCGGCGAGCCGGGCTGCGGCTTCTGCGACGGCTGCCACACCACCATGGTCGGGACGCACGCGGACGTGGAGATCGTCCGCACCGACCTGCTGTCCATCGGCGTCAAGGAGACCCGCGACCTGGTCCGCCGGGCCCAGCTCTCCCCGGCCGTGGGCCGCTGGCAGGTCATCGTCCTGGAGGACTCCGACCGGCTGACCGAGGGCGCGGCCAACGTCCTTCTCAAGGCGGTGGAGGAGCCCGCTCCGCGGACCGTGTGGCTGCTGTGCGCGCCCTCCCTGGAGGACGTGCTGCCCACCATCCGCTCCCGCTGCCGCCACCTCACCCTGCGCACCCCGCCCGTGGCCGCCGTCGCCGACGTCCTGGTCCGGCGCGACGGCATCGAGCCGGGCGTCGCCGCGTTCGCCGCCCGCGCCACGCAGGGCCACCTCGACCGGGCACGCCGGCTCGCCCAGGACGAGGCGGCCCGGGCCCGGCGCACCTCCGTCCTGAAGCTCCCGCTCCGCATCGACGACGTGGGCGGCTGCCTCAAGGCCGCGCAGGAACTCGTCGACGCCGCCGCCGAGGACGCCAAGGCGCTCGCCGAGGAGGTCGAGGTCAAGGAGACCGAGGAGCTCAAGGCCGCGCTCGGTGCCGGCGCCGGTACCGGCGGCCGGATGCCGCGCGGCACCGCGGGCGTGATGAAGGAGCTGGAGGACCGGCAGAAGCGCCGCCGTACCCGCACCCAGCGCGACAGCCTCGACCTGGCGCTGACCGACCTCACCGGCTTCTACCGGGACGTCCTGGCCCTCCAGCTCGGCTCGGCGCTGGCCATCGCCAACGAGGACATGCGGCCCGACCTGGACCGGATCGCCCGCGCCGGCGGCCCCGAGCGGACACTGCGCCGCATCGAGGCCATCAGCGCCTGCCGCGAGGCCCTCGACCGCAACGTGGCCCCGCTCCTCGCGGTCGAGGCCATGACGATGGCCCTCCGCGCGGGCTGACCGGCAGGTCGGCCGCCGGGGCCGGCCGTTCCCCCCGTCTCACGCGTCTCACCCGTACGAGCGATCCACTGCAGGCCGGGACCGGGCCGCAGCACGTAGGCTCCCAGAATGGATACCAGTCGCCTGCTGCGCACCACCGGAACCGTGATCGCAGCCGCCGGGCTGCTGCTCTCCGGCTGCACCGCGGGGGGTGCGGCGGGCCCCAGGGACGCGGCCACCTCCTCCGCGGCCTCCGCCGCCGCCCGGGTCGCGGCGCCGCCCGCCGCGCCGCCGCAGATCCCGGCCGCGCTGCGCCCGTACTACGAGCAGAAGCCGGTCTGGCGCGACTGCGGTGTCCCCGGCTTCCAGTGCGCCACCATGAAGGCCCCACTCGACTACGCCCACCCCGACGCCGGCCAGGACGTCGACATCGCACTCGCCCGCCGCCCCGCCACCGGGCCCGGCAAGCGGCTCGGCTCCCTCGTGGTCAACCCGGGCGGGCCCGGCGGCTCCGGCATCGGCTACCTCCAGGCCTACGCGGGCATCGGCTACCCGGCGGCCGTGCGCGCCCAGTACGACATGGTCTCCTTCGACCCCCGCGGGGTGGACCGCAGCAGCCCCGTCGAGTGCCTGTCCGGCCCGGCGATGGACACGTACACGCAGGTGGACCAGACCCCCGACGACGCGGCGGAGCGGACCGCGCTGGTCGCGGCGTTCAAGGAGTTCGCGGCGGGCTGCCAGTCCCGCTCGCAGCGGATCCTCCCGCACGTCTCCACCATCGACGCCGCCCGCGACCTGGACCTCCTGCGCGGCGTCCTGGGCGACGAGAAGCTGACCTACGTCGGCGCCTCGTACGGCACCTTCCTCGGCGCGACGTACGCGGACCTCTTCCCCGGCCGGGTCGGCCGACTGGTCCTCGACGGCGCGATGGACCCCTCGCGCTCCGCCCTCGACCTGAACCGCGACCAGACCGAGGGCTTCGAGACGGCCTTCCGCTCCTTCGCCAAGGACTGCGCGAAGCAGCCCGACTGCCCGCTGGGCAAGGGCGGCCCCGACGCGGTCGCCACGCGCCTCGGCGCGTTCTTCCGGCAGCTCGACGCGAAGCCGGTCCCCAGCGGCGACCCGCAGCGGCCGCTCGGCGAGGCCCTCGCCACCACCGGGGTGATCGCGGCCCTGTACGACGAGAGTGCATGGCCGCAGCTGCGCGAGGCGCTCGCGACGGCGATGGACGGCGACGGCTCGGGCCTCCTCGCCCTCGCCGACAGCTACTACGAGCGCGAGCCGAACGGCAGGTACGCCAACCTGATGTCGGCGAACGCCGCGGTCAACTGCCTCGACCAGCCCCCCGCCTTCTCCGGCCCGGACGCGGTCGACGCCGCCCTGCCCTCGTTCCGCAAGGCCTCCCCGGTCTTCGGCTCGGGCCTGGCCTGGGCCTCGCTGAACTGCACGTACTGGCCGGTCAAGGCCACCGGCGCGGCCCGCCCCCTGACCGCGAAGGGCGCCCCGCCGATCGTGGTGGTCGGCACGGTCCGCGACCCGGCGACCCCGTACAAGTGGGCCCAGTCCCTGGCCCGCCAGCTGGACTCCGGCGTCCTGATGACCTACGACGGCGACGGCCACACGGCCTACGGCCGCGGCAGCACCTGCATCGACACCGCGATCAACACCTACCTGCTCCAGGGCAAGGCCCCCCAGAACGGCAAGAAGTGCACCTGACCCCCCACCCCCGCGAAACCTGGTTCGGGGCACCCCGTTCGAGCCTGTAGACTAGGCGCCGCTGCTGATGAGCGCTCCCTCCCGAGGGAACACTTGTCTCCCGGCGGTGCCGCCTTAGCTCAGTTGGCCAGAGCAACGCACTCGTAATGCGTAGGTCTCGGGTTCGAATCCCGAAGGCGGCTCCAGTGAAACCCCAGCCCAGACCTCGTCTGAGCTGGGGTTTTTTGTGTCTGGGGACAGGCAGCGGTCGCCGGGGGGTGGGGTGCGGGCTACGTTGGGAAGGCTGGACCTGAGCGTCGCGTGGCAGGAGGCCAGGCATGACGAAACGGTTGCGCAGAGCGGCGGTGGGGGCGGCAGCAGTAGGGCTGGTGGTGGTTCCACTGGCGGCGGGTACGGGGTACGCCTCGCACGCGCCGGCGCAGCCGGCGGCCTCGGTCGCGGCGCCCGTCCGGGCCGATGACGCCTTCGTGCAGCTCACCCCCGCCGTGGCCGAGCAGTTGGACGCCGCGGTGCGGAAGGTGCTCGCCGAGGCCAAGGTGCCCGGTGTCGTCGTGGCCGTCTCGGCGCCCGGCAAGGGGGAGTACGTCCGGTCCTTCGGCGTGGCCGACAAGTCCACCGGTGCGCCGATGACCACCGGCATGAACATCCGGATCGGCAGCGAGACCAAGACCTTCACCGTCACCGCCCTGCTGGAGCTGGTGGACCAGGGCAAGGTCGGGCTCGACGATCCCATCGGGAAGTACATCAAGGGTGTTCCCAACGGGGATCGGATCACCCTGCGCGAGCTCGCCGGCATGCGCAGCGGTCTGTTCAGCTACTCCCAGGACCCTGACTTCTTCAAGGCCCTGACCACGAACCCGACGCGGCCGTTCACCCCGCAGGAGCTGCTCGCGTATGCGTTCAAGCACCCGGTGATGTTCGAGCCGGACGCGAAGTTCTACTACTCCAACACCAATCTGATCCTGCTCGGTCTGGTGATCGAGAAGGTCACCGGGCAGAAGCTCGGGGACTACATCCACCAGAACGTGGTCGTGCCCGCCGGGCTGAAGCACACGGTCTTCCCGACCGGCGCCGAGTTCCCCAAGCCGCACCCGCAGGGCTACACCGACCAGACCGCCAGTGGAAAGGTCGAGAACTCGACCGACTGGAACCCCTCTTGGGGATGGGCCGCCGGTGCGATGATCTCCGACCTTCCGGATCTGCGGACGTGGGCCAAGGTCCTGGCCACGGGCGAGCTGCTCAAGCCGGCCACGCAGGCCGAGCGGCTGAAGGTGGAGCCGGCCGGCAACGCGCCCGACACCGGGTACGGGCTGGGCATCTTCAAGGACGGGGGCTGGATCGGCCACAACGGGTCCCTGCCCGGTTACGAGGTCGTGGTGATGTACCTGCCCGAGGCGCAGGCCACGATGGTCATCATGCTCAACACCGACATCTCCGCCCAGGGCGAGGAGCCGAGCACGCTGTTCGGGCGGGCGGTCACGCAGATCGTCTCGCCGAAGCACGTGTACTGGCTGGAGCCTCAGAAGTCCTGAGCGGGGGGTTGCCCGAACTCCGTCCGTTGTGTGAGGTGCGATGTCCCGTCTGGAGAATGGGGCTTCGTGTCAGGCAGGCGGGCGGAGGAAGGGGAAGTGGGCGTGGGTGACGTGCGGGTGCGGGTGGCCGGCGAGGGGGACCTTGATGCGGCTGTGGCGCTGTTTCGGGGGTACCTCCGTTTTTATCGGGTCGACGTTGCGGATGCTGAGCAGCCCCGCGCCTTTCTTGCCGAGCGGCTGCGGAACGGCGACTCGTTGATCCTGCTCGCCGAGGGCGCCGAGGGCGCCGAGGGCGCCGAGGTCGAGGTGGTCGGGTTCGCGCAGGTGTACCGGACCTTCGCCTCGCTGCTGATGCGGCCGAGCTGGATCCTGCACGACCTGTACGTCGACCCCTCCGCGCGGCGTACCGGCGCCGGGCGGGCCCTGCTGCGCGAGGTGCTGCGCCGGGCCCGGGAGGCCGGGGTCGCCGGGGTGCAGCTGGACACGGCGTACGACAACCACGTCGCGCAGGCGCTGTACGAGGCGGAGGGGTTCGAGAGGGAGGAGTTCCATCTCTACTTTCACGGGCTCCACGGGCTGTAGTCACTTGGCGTCCGCGTAGCACTCGACCACGGCCGTGGTGAACGGGAAGCGGACCGGGGTCTCGCCGAAGGCGATGCGGGCCGCGCGGTCGGCGGCGGCGCGGATCGCCTCGGCCACGGCCGCGGCCTCCTCGGCCGGGCAGTGCACTATCACCTCGTCGTGCTGGAAGAACACCAGCTCGGCCCGCATCCCGGCCGCGTCGATGGCCTGCCGCAGGGCCGCGAGGAGCAGCAGCGCCCAGTCGGCGGCGCTGCCCTGGACGACGAAGTTGCGGGTGAAGCGGCCGCGGGCGCGGGAGTTGGTGGAGGCGTAGCTCGGGGTCCAGGCGTCGTCCCGGTCCGCGCGGTCCGGGCGGTCCGGGGGGTCCTGCGGGATGCCGGCCTCCTCGTCGGCGTCGGCGGCGCGGGCCGGGGGCGGGCAGGTGCGGCCCAGCCAGGTCCGTACGAGGCGGCCCTCCTCGCCCGCGCGGGCGGCATCGTCCACGTACGCCACGGCACGGGGGAAGCGGCGGCGCAGCGCGGCCAGGTTCTTCAGGCCGTCGCCGGAGGTCTGCCCGTACACGGCGCCCAGGACGGCCAGCTTGGCCTGGTCGCGGTCGCCGGAGAAGCCGTGGCGGGAGATGGACGTGTACAGGTCCTCGGGGCGGCCGGCCACCTCCATGAAGGCCGGGTCGCGGGAGATCGCGGCCAGGACCCGCGGCTCCATCTGGTCGGCGTCGGCGACGACCAGGCGCCAGCCGGGGTCGGCGACGACGGCCCGCCGGATCACCTTCGGGATCTGCAGGGCGCCGCCGCCGTTGGTGACCCAGCGGCCGGTCAGGGTGCCGCCGGGGACGAACTCCGGGCGGAAGCGGCCGTCGCGGACCCAGTCCTGCAGCCAGCTCCAGCCGTGGGCCGTGTAGATCCGGTACAGCTTCTTGTACGCGAGGAGCGGCGCGACCGCGGGGTGGTCCAGGCCCTGGATCTCCCAGCGGCGGGTGGAGGTGAGCCGGATCCCGGCCTCGGCGAAGGCCTTGACCACGTCGGCCGGCAGGTCGGGGCGCACGCGGCGGCCGAAGGCGGCGGAGATCTCGTCGGCCAGCTCGGCGAGGCGGCGGGGCTCGCCGCCGCCGGCGTAGCGCTCGCCGAGGAGCTCGGTCAGCAGGGCGCGGTGGACGTCCGCCCGCCAGGGCATGCCGGCGTGGTGCATCTCGGCGGCGATGAGGAACGCGGCCGACTCCGCGGCGGTGAGCAGCCGCATGCGGTCGGGGTGGGCGGTGGCGTCGTGCCGGCGGGCCTGGTCCTCGTAGACGGCGATCAGCGCGTCGAGGGGCAGGGGGGCGGGCTGTGGGTCGAAGAGGGAATCCTGTGCGCCGGGCGCGGCGGAACGCGCCGGGGGGTCCGGCGGGACCGGGGTGTTCGTGAGGCGGGCCCAGGCGGCCGCGGCCGAGCGGGGTTCGCCGGAGCGGCCTTCGTGGGCGAGGAGGAGCGGTTCGGCGGCCTCGATGTCGTAGCAGCGCTCGATGCGGATGCCGGCGGAGAGGAGGCGGGGGTAGACGGCGGCCGTGGAGCGCCAGATCCAGCGGGTGGGGGCGGGGGCCATGCGGATCGCTTCCGCGGGGTCGGTGACGGTGATGCGGCGGGGGGCCGGGGGCCGGGCTGTGGCTGTGGCTGCGGTGGTGAGCTCGGCTGCGTGCCAGTGGCCTTCGGCGTCCTCGGCCAGGGCCCAGCGGGGCGCATGCTCGCTCATGCATGCGAGTGTCCCACTGGGGTCTGACACCGCCGGGCTGCCGCACCGGCCGGGCTCGCAGCCCTGGCCCGGCGGGCCCCGGCCCCCTGGCCCCGCCCCGTTGCCGAGGCTCGGCGCCTCGTGGCCGGCGCCTGCGGCGCGGGGCCGCCTTGGGTGGTGCCGGTCGGCGGACCCGGCCTCGCCGTCATCTGGCGCGGGGCCCATGCAACCCGGCTCCGCCGGGCACCCGGCTCCGCCCGGACCCTCCCCCAGACTTCGTCCGGGGGGACCCCCACTCAAACGCCGGCGGGGCTGAGTGTGCGGCGCGGCGCTGCGAAGGCTGCGGTAAGCGAGGTTGGTTGGGCCGGCGGGCCGGGAGTCGCTGGGGCTCCGCCCCAGGCCCCGCGCCTCAAGCGCCGGCGGGGCTGGATTTGCTGGGGCGGGCTTCGACGGCGGAGTCGGGTTCCTTGGGGGCTCCGCCCCCAGGCCCCGGGTCTCAAAGCGCCGGCGGGGCTGGATGTGCTGGGCCGGGCTTCGACGGCGGAGTCGGGTTCCTTGGGGGCTCCGCCCCAGGCCCCGGGTCTCAAGCGCCGACGGGGCTGGGATTGGCGGGACCGGCTCTGGGGGTGGGGCGTGGGAAGCTTGGGGGGTGGTGGATGTGGTGGGGCGGGCCTGTGAGGTTGCGCTTTATGGGGATGGCGATGCCGGGCTGGATGCCGGGGCTTCCATGCTCGCGGCCGATGGCGGGGCCTGGGGCGAGGTGGCCCGGGGGCTGCTCGCGCGCGGGGAGGCGTACGTACGGCAGGCCTGGGAGCGGGGCTGGCAGCCGGCCGACGTGCAGCGTCTCGTGCGGCGGGATCTCGGCGAGCGGCACGTGCGGGTGTTCGGGGATCTGGTTGCCGGTGAGGCCCGGCGGTATGCGCGGGTGCCCGAGCGGTGGGGCGATGCCTGTGTGTGGTGGGGGGACGATGATGCCGCCTACGGGGAGCAGCTCGCCCAGCGGGAGCGGGCGGACCGGTTCGCCCTGGCCACCGCCGTGCTGGAGCTGTTCCGGCTGCTGATCCGGCTGCCGGGGATCGAGCCGGTGGGGCCCGTTCCGGGGGATCCCGCGGCCGATGCGCTGCAGCACGCGCACATCGAGCCCCGCATGCTGGGCCGGATCCGCGCGCTGCTCGCGAAGGCCGAGGCGACGACGTACCCGGAGGAGGCGGAGGCGCTCAGCGCCAAGGCCCAGGAGCTGATGGCCCGGCACACCGTGGACGAGGCGCTGCTCGCCGCCAGTGGGAAACGGGCGGCCCAGGCGCCGACGGCCTGCCGGATCGGGGTCGAGCCGCCGTACGAAGAGGCCAAGGCGGTGCTGCTCGATGCGGTGGCCACCGCGAACCGTTGTCGGGCCGTCTGGAACGGTGCTTTCGGGTTTTCCACCGTCGTGGGGTTCGAGAGTGATCTCGAGGCCGTCGAGCTGCTCTACACCTCGCTGCTGGTGCAGGGTACGGCCGCCATGACCCGGGCCGAGGCCGGCCAGCGGGCGGGCGGCCGCAAGCGGACCAAGACGTTCCGGCAGTCGTTCCTGCTCGCTTACGCCAGCCGGCTCGGCCAGCGCCTCGCCGAGACGGCCGAGCACACCGCGGCCGAGACCCCGGACCACCTGCCGGCCCTGGTGGCCCGCGATGTCGCCGTCACCGCCCGGGCGGACGAGATGTTCCCCAGGACGACCACCACCCGGCTGCGCGGGGCCAGCGACCTCGCCGGGTGGAACGACGGGACCGCTGCCGCCGATCGGGCCCATGTGGGGCGCGGCCAGGGGCGCAGGCCGCTGCCGCGGTAGGGCGCCGGCCGTACGCTCGGGCCATGAGCTGGCCGAAGGCGCTGAAGGACAGCGTCCGGACGGGGATGTCCGTCGAGCGGACCGGTCTCGAGCCGCTCGCCGCCCTGCGGTCCGCCGTCGGGCTCGCGCTCGTGATCGGGGCCGGGCTCGCCTTCCTCGGGCCGGGTGCGGCGGCCAGTTCCGCGTTCGGGGCCTTCATGGCGGCCATCGCCGCCTTCCAGCAGAGCTGGCGCCCGCGGCCGGTGCTCGCCCTCGCCTCCGGTCTGACCCTGGCCGGGTCCACGTTCGTCGGCTATCTGGTGGGGGCCGCGAACCTCGCCGCGTTCCTCGTCCTGCTCGCCGCCTGGACCTTTCTCGCCGGGCTGCTGTGGGCGGCCGGGCCCACGGCCGGGATCATCGCCTCCGGCAACGTCGCGATCATGCTGGTCACCGTCACGCTGCCCACCTCCGTCCCGCAGGCCGCCGGCCATGCCGCGATGATCGCCGCGGGCGGGGTGGTCCAGGCTGCGCTCATCGTCCTCTTCCCGATCCGGCGCTGGGGGGCCCAGCGCGATGCCCTCGCCGGTGCGCTCGCCGCCGAGGCCGACTACGCCCGCCGGCTGCGCGAGGACCCGCTCGCACCCTTCGACGCGCAGCCCCTGATGACCGCCCGGGACGCCGCGGCCGTCACCCCGCGCCAGGCCCGCCGGCGCCCCGCCGAGCTGCACGGGGCGCGCGGGCTGGCGGAGCGGATCCGGCCGGTGCTGGCCTCGCTCGCCGATCCGGTGGTGGGCGCCCCCGCCGCGGGGCCGGCCCGGGAGCGGGTGCGGGAGCTGCTCGCCGCGGCCGGGTCGGTGCTGGACGCCGCCGCGCACGCCATCCGCCACGGCGAGCCCGTTCGCCTGCCCGCACCCGACCTGGCCGTCCTGAAGTCCCCCGACAACCCCGACCTCCTGCACGGGGCGCCGCTGCGGGCCGCGCACCGGCTCGCCGCCCTGCTGGACGACGTACTGGAGACGGCCGAGCCCGGATCCGGTCGCACCGCCGCCCCCGGCGAGTCGAGGCTGCGGCCCACCCTGCCCGCCCTCGTGCCGGGGGTCCTGCGGGCCGTGCGGGCCGAGCTGCGCCCCGGCTCGCCCGTCCTGCGGCACGCCGTGCGCGTCACCGCCGCCGCCTCGGCCGGCTACCTGATCGGCCGCGCGCTGCCCTTCGGGCACGCCTACTGGGCGCCGATGGCCGCCGTCATGGTGATGCGGCCCGACTTCAGCCAGACCTACGCCCGGGCCGTCGCCCGCTTCTGCGGCACCCTGGCCGGGGTCGCCGTCGCCACGGCCGTCGTCCAGCTCGCCCAGCCGGGCATGTACCTGTCGGGGCTGCTCGCGGTCGTCAGCGCCGGGCTGATGTACGCGCTGCTGCGCACCGGGTACGCCGTCGCGCAGGCCTTCGTCTCCGCGTACGTCGTCTTCCTGCTCGGCATGGGCGGGACGCGCTGGGACCAGACCGTGCCCGACCGGGTCGCCCTCACGCTGGTCGGCGGGCTGCTGGCGATGGTCTCGTACGCCCTCTACCCGGCCTGGGAGACCCCGCGGCTGCGCACCCGCCTGGCCGACTGGCTCGCCGCCGACGGACGGTACGCGGCCGCGGTGCTGCGCCAGTACGCGGATCCGGCCGGGGCCCGGCGCGCGGACGTGCGCGAGGCGCTGCTGGCCGCCCGCGACGCCCGGATCGCCTGGCAGGAGGCGCTGGCCCGGGCCGAGGGGGAACCGGTGCGCCACCGCGGGCTGTCGCGGGCGGCGGCCGACGGGGCGGCCGAGGCGCTGGTCGGGCTGGGCCGCAGCGCCATGCTGCTGGAGGCCCACCTGCCCGACCGCGCCCATCCGCCGGTGCCGGGCGCGGCCGAGCTCGCCCGCGCCCTGCGGACCGCCACGGAGGCGGGGGCCAGAGCGGTGCGCGAGCGCCGGGTCCCCGAGTGGGACGCGGTACGGGTGCTGCTCGCGAACCCGGGCCCGGACGCCCGCCCCGACCCCGGGCCTGCCGCCGCCCCCGGCGCCCGCGTGCTGCGCGGTGCCGCCGCACAGCTGCTGACCTCCCTGGACGAGGTCTCAGCAGCGCTGCGGCCCTGATTGCCCCGGTCCGCCCCTCACAGTGATCAAGGAAGCACCCTCCGCGTGCACGTGCATCTGCCCATGCGGGTGCACCTGAACACAGCTATGATCCGGTGGAGTTGACATCTGCACTATCGGGGGCTTCCTGTGGACCACGCGTACAACGGGATGGCAGCTGCAGAACTCGACGGGGTGACCTGGCAGAAGAGCAGGCACAGCAACTCGCAGGGTTCCTGCGTGGAGTTCGCGAAACTGCCCGGAGGCGCTGTCGCCGTACGCAACTCGCGCTTTCCTGACGGACCGGCACTCGTCTACACGCCGGCCGAGATCGAGGCGCTGCTGCTGGGCGTCAAGGACGGCGAGTTCGACCACCTGATCAGCTGAGGAGCGGAAGGGGAGCGGGCTCGCATCCACTCAGGAACCGTGCCACTGATCAAGCCATGCACGTGCACTGGCCGGGACCGATCACACAGATCGGTCCCGGCCAGTCGTCGTGTTCCCGGCGTGCGTCGGCGTGCGTCCGGCGGGCGTCCGGCGTCCGTCCGCCGCCGTCGCCCGCTCAGTCGTGGAGCATGAACAGCGCCCAGACGACCTTGCCGGTCAGCCGCCCCGCGAGCGGGTGCCAGCCCCAGCTGTCGCTGTACGCGTCCACGAGGAAGAGCCCGCGCCCCGACTCCAGGTCGCAGTTCTCCTGCGTCCGCTCCGGTTCGAACGATCCGCCCGGTCGGTCTTCGCTGGGGTCGCGCACCGCGCACACCAGGCGGGAGCTCCACCGCATCAGATGCAGCCGCACGGTGGCCTCCGGCTCCCCGCTCCCCGGCCCCGCACCCGCCCCGGACCGCGGCGCCTCACCCGGCAGGGCGTGGCGCAGCGCGTTGGTGACGAGCTCGGAGACGACCAGGGCCACATCGTCGAAGCGGCCGTCCAGGCCCCACTGGGCCAGGGTCGACCGGGTGAACGAGCGGGCGCCTCGCACCGCCTCGAAGCGGGCGGGCAGGGCGCAGGAGGCAGACCCGGACACAGCCGTGGGGTCGACCGGGGGCAGCCCCTGCCGTAACGGCTCGAGCATGGTCGATCCATTCGTCCCCATGCGAGGCACTCCCGGGATTCGCGGACGGAGCGGCGGTGTGCGTCCAGAAAGAACAGCGGGGTGGGTCCGGCGCCGGCGCGAAGAGCACGCAGGTGCGCGGCACCATCGTTCCGAATGCAGAAGCTGGATGCAAGGGCAGATGCACGTGCACGCGCCGGACCTGTCCCCTCCCGTGATGGTTCTTGCTCATTTCTTCCTACGCACGCTTACGGACTTCTTTTGCGGCCGCCCGGATTCCGTTACAGAACGAGTACGGGCCGATGCGTTTTGGTGGCAGACTGCGGGGCCTGGGGTTCGGGGGCCCAGCGACGCAGCACACGCGCAGACCACGCGTATCCATGGCGATGGGGAGGGCAGGACAAGTGACCGCAGAAGCAGGCGGTTCCGTGGTGCGCCGCATCCTCCTGGGCTCACAGCTCAGGCGACTCCGAGAATCCCGCGGCATCACCCGTGAAGCGGCCGGCTACTCGATCCGCGCATCCGAATCGAAGATCAGCCGCTTGGAGTTGGGAAGGGTGAGCTTCAAGGCACGAGACGTGGAGGACCTCCTCACGCTCTACGGAGTCACGGACGGCACGGAGCGGGAGTCCCTCCTGGGGCTCGTCCGCGAGGCCAACGCCGCGGGTTGGTGGCACAGTTACGGCGACGTGCTGCCGGGCTGGTTCCAGACGTACATCGGGCTGGAGGGCGCCGCCTCGCTCATCCGGATCTACGAAGTCCAGTTCGTCCACGGCCTCTTGCAGACCGAGGCCTACGCCCAAGCGGTCGTCAGCCGCGGCATGCCCGGGGCCTCCCAGGCCGAGATCGACCGCCGCGTCGCGCTGCGCCTGGAGCGGCAGAAGGTGCTCGTCTCCGAGAGCGCCCCGGTCTTCCACGCCGTCCTCGACGAGGCGGCCCTGCGCCGCCCGTACGGCGACCGCGACGTGATGCGCGGCCAGCTGGAGCACCTGATCGAGGTCTCCCAGCGGCCCAACGTGCAGCTCCAGGTGATGCCGTTCTCCTTCGGCGGCCACGCCGGCGAGAGCGGGGCGTTCACCCTGCTGCGCTTCCCCGAGTCCGACCTGCAGGACATCGTCTATCTGGAACAGCTCACCAGCGCCCTCTACCTGGACAAGGACGAGGAAGTGGCACAGTACGAGCGGGCGATGGCGCGTCTCCAGGCCGACTGCCCCGACCCCGGCCAGACCCGGGATCTTCTCCGCGGTCTCCTTCAACTGTCTTGAATCGCACGTAGTATGACGTCTGATCAGTGCATGACCGATCGGTCTCCGGTGCAGCGCACGGGTGCGCGCTCGCAGTAAGGGATGGCATGTCCATATTCGAGGACCTGGCTCACCAGTACATCGACGGCAAATGGCTGGCCGGCACCGGATCGTGGGACATCATCGACGTCAACCCGTACAACGGGGAGAAGCTCGCGGCCATCACCGTGGCCACCGTCGAGCAGGTGGACGAGGCCTACCGCGCGGCCGAGCGGGCCCAGAGAGAGTGGGCCGCGACCAGCCCCTACGCCAGACGCGCCGTCCTGGAGCGGGCCCTGCGGATCACCGAGGAGCGCGAGAAGGAACTCGTCGAGGCGATGATCGACGAGCTCGGCGGGACCCGGTCCAAGGCCGAGTACGAGATCTACCTCGCCAAGGAGTTCCTGCGCGAGTCGATGCAGCTCGCGGTGCGCCCCGAGGGCCGGATCATGGTCTCGCCGACCCCGGGCAAGGAGAGCCGCGTCCAGCGGCTCCCGGTCGGCGTCGTGACCGTGATCAGCCCCTTCAACTTCCCGTTCCTGGTCACGCTGAAGTCGGTCGCCCCGGCCCTCGCCCTCGGCAACGCCGTCGTGATCAAGCCGAACCAGAACGCACCCGTGATCGGCGGCGGGGTCATCGCCAAGATCTTCGAGGACGCGGGCCTGCCGGCCGGGCTGCTCGGCGTCCTGGTCACCGACATAGCCGAGATAGGCGACGCGCTCCTGACGCACCCCGTCCCCAAGGTCATCTCCTTCGCCGGCTCCGACCGCGTCGGCCGCCACGTCGGTGCGGTCGCGGCCCGGCACTTCAAGCGGACCGTCCTGGAGCTCAGCGGCAACAGCGCCCTCGTCGTCCTCGACGACGCCGACATCGACTACGCCGTCGACGCGGCCGTCTTCAGCCGCTTCGTCTACCAGGGGCAGGTCTGCATGGCCGCCAACCGGATCCTGGTCGACGCCTCCGTCGCGGAGGAGTTCACCGAGAAGTTCACCGCACGCGTCCGGGCCCTGAGGACCGGCGACCCCCGCGAGGCCGACACCCACATCGGCCCGCTGATCAACTCCTTCCAGGCCGATGCCCTGACCGCCCTCGTGGACCAGGCCGTGGCCGCCGGCGCGCAGGCCCTCGTACGGGGCTCCACGCGCGGCAACCTCGTCGAGCCGACCGTGCTGGCGGGGATCCCCGAGGACTCCCCGCTCCTGGGGCAGGAGATCTTCGGCCCGGTCGCCCTGCTGATGGTCTTCGACGGCGAGGAGGAGGCCGTACGGATGGCCAACGCGACCCCGTACGGGCTCAGCGGCGCCGTCCACACCCGCGACGTGGAGCGCGGCGTCCGCTTCGCCCAGCGCATCGACACCGGGATGATGCACGTCAACGACTCCACCATCGGCGACGAGCCGCTGGCCGCGTTCGGCGGGGAGAAGGCCTCGGGGCTGGGCCGGCTCAACGGCGAGGCGACCGTGGAGGCCTTCACCACCCAGAAGTGGATCTCCGTCCAGCACGGCCGGAGCAACTTCCCGTTCTGACCGCTTCCGGGACCGTTCCGCTTCCCCCTCCGCGCGCCTCCGGGACCGTTCCGCTTCCCCCCTCCGCCCGCCTCCGTCCGCCCGTCGCTCTAGACTCGGCGGAGTCGGCGGCGGGCAGCGCTTCGGGGGAGTTTTCGAGTTGAGCAACATTCCGGAGACGGGGCGCACGCCCCGGGTCCAGAACCGCCTGGTGGTCATCCAGGTGGTCGTCTTCTCGCTGCTGCTCACCCTGGGCGGACGCCTGTGGTACCTGCAGATCCGCAACGGCCAGGAGTACACGGACGAGGCCAAGAACAACCACGTCCAGCAGGTGGTCCAGCCGGCCGTGCGCGGCTCCATCCTCGACGCCCGCGGGGTTCCGCTCGCGGACAACGAGACGCGCATGGTGGTCTCCGCGAGCCGCACCGACCTCAGCAAGATGAAGGACAAGGGCAAGGACGTCCTCACCCGCCTCGCCGGAGTCCTCGGACTCAAGGCGGAGGACGTCGTCAACAGCGTCCGGCTGTGCGACGCCAAGACCCCCAAGCCCTGCTGGAACGGCTCCCCGTACCAGCCGATCCCCATCACCGACGAGGCCACCACCGACCAGGTCCTGGAGATAAGGGAGCACTCCGAGCGGTTCCCCGGCATCACCGCCGAGCCGACCGCCCTGCGCCGCTACCCCGCGCCGGAGCAGGCCAACACCTCCCAGGTCCTCGGCTACCTCTCGCCGGTCACCGACGCGGAGATCGCCAAGGCGAAGAAGACCGACTCGCCCTACCTGCGCTCCGACCAGGTGGGCCGCTCCGGCCTGGAGCGCACGTACGACAAGGAGCTGCGCGGCAAGGCCGGCATCACCCGCTACGAGGTGGACAACCTCGGGCGGGTCATCGGCCAGGCCCAGGGGGACAAGCCCACCCCCGGCGCGAACGTCGTCACCTCGATCGACGCCCGCGTGCAGGCGGTCGCCGAGCGCGAGCTGAACAACGCGATGGTCGAGGCCCGCAAGGGCTACGACAAGAACACGCACCGCAACTACGAGGCCGACGCGGGCGCGGTCGTCGTCATGGAGGCCAAGACCGGCCGGGTCGTCGCCATGGCCTCGAACCCGACCTACGACCCCAACACCTGGGTCGGCGGCATCTCCGCCAAGGACTACGCCGCCCTCACCGCCAAGGACTCCAACTACCCGCTGCTCAACCGGGCCATCCAGGGCCAGGCCGCCCCCGGATCGATCTTCAAGGTCGTCTCCTCGACGGCCGCGGTCAACGCGGGCTACCCCTTCAACGGCCGCTACGGCTGCCCCAGCTCGTACTCGGTCGGCCGCCAGACCTTCACCAACTTCGAGTCCCAGGGCTACGGCGACATCACCATCGGCCGCGCCCTGGAGGTCTCCTGCGACACGGTCTACTACGCCATCGCCGACCAGGAGTGGAAGAAGGACGGCGGCATCAACCCCAAGAAGGAACCCGCCGACTGGTTCCTCAAGACCGCGCACGCCTTCGGCCTCGGCAAGGCCACCGGCATCGACCTGCCCAACGAGGTGAACGGCCGGGTCCCCGACCGCCAGTGGAAGAAGGACTTCTTCGAGGCCAACAAGGCCGCCTGGTGCCGCGACGGCAAGCAGAACGGCAGCTACGCCGAGAGGATCGCGTACGAGAACTGCCGCCAGGGCAACCAGCTGCGCGAGGGCGACGCGATCAACTACTCCATCGGCCAGGGCGACACCCTCGTCACCCCGATCCAGATGGCCTCGATCTACGCCGCCATCGCCAACGGCGGCATGCTGCACCAGCCCAGCATCGGCAAGGCGCTCATCAGCGCGGACGGCACGTCGGTCAAGGAGATCGCCCCCAAGGAGCAGGGCCGGCTGCCCATGGACGCGGAGCTGCGCGACGACATCGACGCCGCGCTCGCCTCCGTGGTCACCTCCGGCAGCGCCGCCTGGCGCTTCGGCGGCTGGCCGCAGAAGCAGATCCCGATGCACGCCAAGACCGGCACCGCCGAGGTCCAGGGCAAGCAGACCACCTCGTGGTTCGCCTCGTACACCGAGGACTACGCCATCGTCATGACGATCTCCCAGGGCGGCACCGGCTCGGGCGCCTCCGGGCCCGCCGTCCGCCACATCTACGAGGCGATGTACGGGCTCGACGAGAAGGGCGCCCAGGACCTCTCCAAGGCCCTGCTGCCCAAGCCGATGACGCAGCTCCCGGCTGTCCGCCCGGACAGTCAGAACTGACCGCGCCCGAAGGGGATTTAGGACAGGCGCTGACCGCAATCCTCCGTAGTGTGGTTCCTGTCAGCACGAGGACCCCCAGAAAAGGCGGTTGGTCATGGCTCACCTCTCCGAAGAGATCCCGGGCGACGAGCGCGGCACGCTTCTGCTCTTCGTCGAAGCCCAGCGCACGGCGATCCGCGAATCGCTGGCCGGACTCACCGAGGAGCAGGCGGCGAGCCGCCCCAGCGCCAGTGAGCTCTCCCTGTCCGGGCTGCTCAAGCACGTCGCCGAGGTCGAGCTGAGCTGGCTGCGGATGGCGCAGCAGCGGCCGAACGAGATCCAGCGCACCGCCGAGACCTGGGGCGATTCCTTCCGCCTCGTCGAGGACGAGACCATCCCGGCCGTCCAGGCCTTCTGGGAGGGGGTCACGGCGGAGCTGACGGCCTTCGTCCGGGCACTGCCCAGCCTGGACGAGACGTTCCCGCTGCCCGAGGCACCCTGGTTCCCCAAGGGCGCCAAGGTCTCGATGCGCTGGATGCTGCTGCACCTGGTGGAGGAGTTCGCGCGCCACGCGGGCCACGCGGACGTCATCCGCGAGTCCCTGGACGGCACCAAGGCCATGGGATAGCTCCGGCGGACGACTTGCACCTCACGCGGCGTGAGGCAGCAGAGTCGGTGCCGTACCGAGAAGAAGGGGCGGAAGCCATGAGCTACTCCGTGGGACAGGTCGCCGGTTTCGCCAAGGTGACGGTGCGCACCTTGCACCACTACGACGAGATCGGCCTGCTCTCCCCGAGCAGCCGCAGCCAGGCGGGGCACCGGCGTTACGACGACGCCGATCTCGACCGGCTGCAGCAGATCCTGTTCTACCGGGAGCTCGGCTTCCCCCTCGAAGAGGTCGCAGCCCTGCTGGACGACCCGGATGCGGACCCGAGGGAGCACCTGCGCCGGCAGCACGCCCTCCTGTCCGACCGGATCGACCGGCTCCAGCAGATGGCCAAGGCCGTGGAGCACGCCATGGAGGCACACAAGATGGGCATCAACCTCACGCCCGAGGAGAAGTTCGAGGTCTTCGGCGACTTCGACCCCGACCAGTACGCGGCGGAGGCCGAGGAGCGCTGGGGCGGTACCGAGGAGTACAAGGAGTCCGCCCGCCGGTCGGCCTCGTACACCAAGGAGGACTGGCAGCGGATCACGGAGGAGGCCAACGGGATCCACGGCCGCCTTGCGGCCCTGATGGACTCCGGGGCCGCCGCCGGTTCCGAGGCGGCCATGGACCTCGCCGAGGAGCACCGCGGCTGGCTCAACCAGAACCACTACACCTGCGCGTACGAGCTGCACACCTGCCTCGGCGAGATGTACGTGTCGGACGAGCGGTTCACGGCCTACTACGAGGCCATCCACCCGGGCCTCGCGGTGTTCCTGCGGGACGCGATCGTGGCGAACGCCGCCCGCAACGCCTAGCACGGGGCCTCCCGGGCCCTTGCGGCCCGGCGGTCCCCCTTCGGCCGCCATCCGGTACCTGGAACCGGGTGGTGGCCGAGTGCGTTGATAATTGAGACGATCCTCTTCGTCCGCCCCACCCCCCTCCACCCCCGCGGACGCCCCCCGATCCAGGAGAGACCCGCACCCGTGTACACGCTTGCGCTCGGCCCTGAATGGCTGTCCCCGGACTATCTGATCTCGCACTTCGGCCTGGTCGGCATCCTGGTCATCGTTTTCGCGGAATCGGGCCTCTTCGCCTTCCTCCCCGGCGACTCGCTGCTGTTCACGGCCGGTCTGCTGGTCGCCAACGGCGAGTACATCAAGCAGCCGCTGGCGGTGGTGTGCGCCCTGATCGCGGCCGCCGCGATCATCGGTGACCAGGTCGGCTACATGATCGGCAAGTTCTTCGGGCCGAAGCTGTTCAACCGGCCGAACTCGAAGCTCTTCAAGCGGGAGAACCTGGACAAGGCGCACGAGTTCATGGACAAGCACGGCCCGAAGGCCATCGTGCTCGCCCGCTTCGTGCCGATCATCCGCACCTTCGCCCCGATGGTCGCGGGCGCGGGCTCGATGAAGTACCGCACGTTCCTGACGTACAACATCATCGGCGGCGTCGCCTGGGGCGGCGGCATCACGCTCGCCGGCTACTGGCTCGGCCAGATCACCTTCATCAAGAACAACGTCGAGGCGATCCTCGTCCTGATCGTCCTGCTGTCGCTGATCCCGGTGGCCTTCGAGGTCCTCAAGGCCCGCAAGGAGGCCAGGGCCGCCGAGGCCGGCGCCGGCGGGGTCCCGGCCCCGGGCGAGCGCCGCCGCCACGCCAAGCGCTGACCGGCCTCCCGAGCCCGTACGCACGCCCCCTGCGCCCCGCCGGACCCGCTGCGGTCCGGCGGGGCGCAGGCATGTCCGGGGCCGGTCGTCAGCGGGGCAGGCCGTTCCGTGCGCGCAGGGCCGCCTCCAGCCGGGCGATGTCCTCGGCGTCCTTCGGCCGGCGCGGCAGTCCCGGCACCCAGACCGGGGTCATCCGCTTGATCTCGATCTGCGCGGCGGGGCTGACGATCGGGCACCGCACCGCCCCGAGGGAGGCGGGCGGGGCATCGAGCATGCCGTCGGGCCAGGGCTCTCCGGCCCAGGGGCCGCCGGCGACCACGACCCGGCCGGCGCGGTCGCGGTCGAGCAGGGCGAATTGGCTCTCCACGCCGTCCCGGACGAAGTCGAGCTGCCGGTCCGGCGGCGGACCGGGCAGCGGCCGGTGGCCACGGCGCAGCAGCTCCGCCGCCAGCCGCGACGCGTCCGCGGCCCAGGTGAACCAGTCGAGGTCCTCGTGGTCGCGCGTGGGCCTGCCGAGGAAGAAGTCCATGGCCCAGCCCCCGCGGAGCCAGACCTGCGCCCCGGCGGCTTCGGCGGCCTCCACCGTGTCGGCGATGAGCCGCAGCTGCAGTGCGGTGCGCTCGGTGTCCATGGGGGTGGAGGCTACGCGGCAGCCGCGGGCCGGGCATCCGCATTTCGCCCCGGCCGGCGCCGGCTGAGCGGTCCCGGCTGCGGTTCTAGTAGCCGCGGGTGCGCTTGGCGGCGGCGCGGCGGCTGGCGGCGGTCGCGGCTCCCGGGATCTTCATGAACAGCCGCGAGGCCTCCTGCCCGAGGTTGACGCCGATGGCGATGGCCAGGGCGATAGCGGCGGCGTTGGTCAGGGAGCCGAGACCCTTGTTGAGCTGGTTCTCGGCGATCAGGAGCAGCCCGTAGTACGTCGCCGAGCCGGGCAGCAGCGGGCCGATGGCGGCGGTGACGTACGGCAGCGCGGACGCGAAGCGGTAGCGGGAGAAGAGCTGGCCGAACAGGCCGACGAGCCCGGCGGCGATGGCCGTGGAGGGCACCGGCGGGATGCCGCCCGCGTAGTGCAGGGCCCCGAAGGTCACCCAGGCGACCCCGCCGTTCAACGTCACGATCCACACGGTGGACCGCTCCTGCTGGAGCAGGATCGCGAACGTGAACACCAGCACCATCGAGGCGGCGATCTGGATCAGCGGCCGCTGGGTGATCTGGAGGGCCTCCTCGGGCCGCGGCGCGGCGCCGAGCTGGAGCCCGAGGTAGAGCACCACCAGGACGCCCATGATGATGCCGATGAAGAGGTACATGACCTCCAGCAGGCGGGCCGAGGCGGTGATGTAGAAGCCGGTCAGGCCGTCCTGTACGGCCGCGACCAGGGCCCGCCCGGGCAGCAGCGCGAACAGCCCGCCGGTGATCACCGCGGAGGCGAGGGCGTTGATGTCGGACAGCGACAGGGCCACGCCGATCGCGGCGGGCGGCATGGCGGCGACCACGAACTGGTAGAACTCCGGCAGCCCGCGCCCGGCGCACAGCCAGGCCAGCCGGTCGCCGAGCATGGCCCCGATCGCGGCTGCGAAGAAGACGACCACGCCGCCGCCGACGAGGATCGAGGCGGCACCGGCGAGCAGTCCGGTGGCCGCCGTGAGGACCCAGGTCGGGTACGGGTGCCGGTTGCGCCGGATGACGGCGAGCCGCCGGTAGGCCTCCTCGAGCGTGACCTCGACCTCGGGGGCGCTGATGTCGTCCACCAGCCGGAAGACGGCCGCCAGACGGGTGTAGTCGGTGCCGCGGCGGCGCACGGTCCGGTTCGCCGACACGGGGTCGTCCACCAGGGAGGGCTGGTGGGTGATCGACAGCATGGTGAAGGTGACCGTGGGCTCGCAGCGGTCCAGCCCGTAGGAGCGGGCCACGGCGAACATCGCGGCCTCCACGTCCTCGGCGCCCTCGCCGCCCGCGAGCAGCAGCTCGCCGATGCGCAGGGTCAGGTCGAGGACGCGGCCCACGGCAGGTCCGGCCTCGCCGTGCTTCTGCACCGGCTCGGGCACCGGCCGGACGTCCACCGGCATGCGCAGCATGGTGCGCATGCGGTCCTGCCAGGGGGAGTCCGTCAGCGGGGAGAGGGGCAGGCCGTGGCCGGGCAGGTGGGCGGGCGGCGAGTGCTGGGCACTGTAGGTGGCCGGGAGTGTGAACGCGGAGCCCTCCGGCTCCGGACCGGACAGCACCGGGAGCCCCTGCGGCACCGTGAACTCCGAGGTCGGCTGCTCGTCCCCGCCGGCCTCCGGCTCCATCCCGGGCGGCGGCGTGAAGGCGCTGTGCGCCTCGTCGGATATCGGCTTCCGGTCCTCCGTGCCGCCGGATTCCCCGTCCTCCGCCACGCGTCCTCCCGTCCCTGACCGGCCCGGGTATCAGTATGCGGAATCGTTTCATCCACGGCGACCAAGGCCCCGGAGGCCGGTGAGGGGGCCCGTACGAACGCGAGCGGGCGGCACCCCGCTGGGGGGTGCCGCCCGCTCGGCGGTACAGGCTCAGGCGCTCAGGCGCTCAGGCGCTCAGCGGCCGACGAGCCCGGGCGCTCAGTGGCCGCCCTGCTCCTGCAGACGCTTGAAGGAGCGCTCGATCTCGGCCTCGGCCTCGGTGCGGCCGACCCAGTCGGCGCCCTCGACCGACTTGCCCGGCTCCAGGTCCTTGTAGACCTCGAAGAAGTGCTGGATCTCGAGGCGGTCGAACTCCGAGATGTGGTGGATGTCGCGCAGGTGCTCGACACGCGGGTCGGAGGCCGGCACGCACAGCAGCTTGTCGTCGCCGCCCGCCTCGTCCGTCATGCGGAACATGCCGATGGCGCGGCACTTGATCAGGCAGCCCGGGAAGGTGGGCTCGTCCAGGATGACCAGCGCGTCCAGCGGGTCGCCGTCCTCGCCGAGGGTGTTCTCGACGAAGCCGTAGTCCGTCGGGTAGCTGGTGGAGGTGAACAGACGACGGTCCAGACGGATCCGGCCGGTCTCGTGGTCCACCTCGTACTTGTTCCGCGAACCCTTGGGGATCTCGATGGTGACGTCGAACTCCACGTCCTGCTCCTCCATGATCAGCTCCGGCCCTGTGCCGGAGCTTGATGTGTTCCGAGTGATAGCGCGTCCGGCCCACCGCCCCCGGCTACCGCTGGGAGGTACCCCCAGCCGGGTGGGGTGCCATGCTCGCGGCAAGACGCAGTGGTTAAGTGTCCCTCACGCATGTGTGTGATCGCGAAAGGGGCTGGTCCGAGGTGCCATTGGTCAAGACGTGGCAGCTCATCGCGGGGTCGACCGTTGCCGGTCTCGCCCTGTCGGTGGCGGCGGTTTCCGCCGCCGGTCCTTGGGACTCCGGCCAGCGTAAGGCCGAGCGGGACCGGGCCGCCTCCTGGGGCCTGACGGGTGGCGCAGATCACGGCGCCGGCCCGCTGCCGCAGGCCGCGCCGAGCGCTCCCGGCGTGCTCGCCGGGATCGGTCCCGGCGCGCCGCGCCAGGCCGCGGCCGCCGACGGAGCTGCCGGTTCCGCGAAGCTCGCCGAGCTGCTGCGCCCCCTGCTGGCCGATCCCGCGCTCGGCAGCGTCCGTACGGCCTCGGTCGTGGACGCCGCCACCGGGCAGGTGCTGTACGAGTCCGGGCCGCGCGAGCCGATGACCCCGGCCTCCACGATCAAAATCGCCACCGCGGCGGCCGCCCTCGCCGCCCTCGGCCCCGAGCACCGCATCCGCACCACCGTGGCGGCCGGCCCGGAGCCCGGGCAGATCGTCCTGGTCGGCGGCGGCGACCCGTCCCTGACCGCCAAGAAGAAGAGCCCCGCGGGATCCGGCGGCAGCCTCGTCGCGCTCGCCGCCGACACCGCCCAGGCCCTCAAAGCCGCCGGCACCGACACCGTCACCCTCGGCTACGACGACTCCCTCTACACCGGAGCCGCCCGCCACCCGATCGGCGTCAACGCCAACATCGCCCTCGTCACGGCCCTGGCCGCCGACGAGGGCCGCCCCGACGACTCCACCTCCGGCCCCGTGGACCGGGTCGAGGACCCGGCCGCCGAGACCGCCGGCGCTTTCGCCGCCCTGCTGAAGGGGTTCGGCATCAAGGTCACCGCCGACCCGGTGCGGGCCAAGCCCGCCCCGGGCGCCCCGCCGCTCGCCGCCACCCTGTCCACGCCGGTCGGCGGCCTCGTCGAGCGGATGCTGACCAACAGCGACAACGACATCGCCGAGGCCCTCGCCCGGCAGACCGCCCTCGCCTCCGGGCAGCCCGCCAGCTTCGAGGGCGCCGAGAAGGCCGTCACCGACCGCATCGCCGCCCTCGGCATCGACGTGGCCGGCTCCCGCTTCGCCGACGGCAGCGGCCTCAACCGCGCCGACAAGGTCAGCAGCGGCCTGCTCACCGGCCTCCTGGCCCGGGCCGCCGACCCCCGCCACCCCGAGCTGCGGCCCGTCCTCACCGGGCTGCCCGTCGCCGGCTTCACCGGGACCCTGCGCGCCCGCAACGCCGGCAGTTCCCCGGCCGCCGGCCTGGTCCGGGCCAAGACGGGCACCCTGACCGGGGTGAACTCCCTCTCCGGCACGGTCGTGGACCCCTCCGGGCGACTGCTCGCCTTCGCCTTCCTGACCGCGAACGCACCCGACGGCGGGGCCGCGGAGAAGGGGCTGGACAAGCTCGCGGCCGCCGTGGCCGGCGCGCCGCGGTGAGGCGCGGGCCCACCGGGGCGTCCACAGGGGATCCGCATCCGCGCTGGTCCACGTACCGTTGACGCATGACGAGCATCGGTGGTGCGGAGATGGTCGACTGGAACCTCGCGGTGGCGACCGCGATCCGGCTGGTCCGGCCGGGTCCGGAGGTCAGCCGCGACGAGGCCCGGGCCGTGGTCGCGGAGCTGCGCAGGCATGCGAGAACCTCCGAGCGCCACGTCCGCGAGTTCACCCGGATGATCCCCGACGGCGCCGCCGTCGCCGACACGCCCGTCCTCGTCGTCGACCGGCCCGGCTGGGTCCGGGCCAACGTGGCCGGGTTCCGCGAGCTCCTCGCGCCGTTGCTCGGCAAGATGCAGGAGCGCCGCGCGGGCACCCCCGGCGCCGCCGTCCTCGGCGCGGTCGGCGGCAAGGTCACCGGCGTCGAGCTCGGCATGCTGCTGAGCTTCCTGGCCTCCCGCGTGCTCGGCCAGTACGAGACCTTCGCCCCGCTCGGCCGCGACCTGCCGGGCCCGCCCGCGGGCGGCGGCCGGCTGCTGCTCGTCGCGCCCAACATCGTCCACGTCGAGCGCGAGCTGGAGGTCCACCCCCACGACTTCCGGCTGTGGGTCTGCCTCCACGAGGAGACCCACCGCACCCAGTTCACCGCCGTCCCGTGGCTGCGCGACCACCTGGAGGGCGAGATCCAGACCTTCCTCGGCGCCACCGAGATGGACCCGGTGACCATCCTCGAACGCCTGCGCGAGGCCGCCCAGTCCTTCGTCGGCGCCCGCCCCGACTCCGAGCACGGAGACGAGGGCCGCTCCCTCGTCGAGCTCGTCCAGACCCCCGAGCAGCGCGAGGTCCTCGGCCGCCTCACCGCCGTCATGTCCCTGCTCGAAGGCCACGCCGACTTCGTGATGGACGGCGTCGGCCCCGAGGTCGTGCCCTCCGTCGCCGAGATCCGCGAGAAGTTCCAGCAGCGCCGGGCCAGCGGCGCGGGCCGCCTCGACGCCGTCCTGCGCAAGCTGCTCGGCCTCGATGCCAAGCTGCGCCAGTACCGCGACGGCGAGCGCTTCGTGCGCGCCGTCGTCGGCCAAGTCGGCATGGAGGGCTTCAACCGGGTGTGGACGTCCCCGAACACGCTGCCCACCAAGGCCGAGATCGCGCGCCCCGCGGACTGGGTGGCCCGCGTTCACCGCAGGGGGAGCGAACCGAGCGAAGGGGAGTGACCCAGGGGGCGTAAACCTGTCTCCCTGGGGGAAGAAGCGTCACCCGTCCGAGGGACCGTGGGGCGTGGAAGGGCGTGCGATGCTCAGGGAACGGCTCGGTTCTGTCACCATCGACGCACTCTGAGTGACAACCCCCTCTCGCGGGGGCTGTGCCGAGCCTCCGAAGCCTTCAGAGGCATCCGAACTCCACCGAAGGGCACCGGACATGGGTCCCCATCCTGCGGTCGCGGCGATACGCCTGGCGGTTCGCCGCGTTCTCCACGACGTCCTGACCGACCTCACCGAACGACCCGCCGCCGAACGGCCCGCCGCCGGCCGCGGCGCCGCTGCCGAAGGGGCCCCGCCGCTGGTCCTCGTCGCCTGCTCCGGCGGTGCGGACTCCATGGCCCTCGCCTCCGCCCTCGCCTTCGAGGCGCCCAAGCTCGGCATCCGGGCCGGCGGCATCACGGTCGACCACGGCCTCCAGGAGGGCTCCGAGCTGCGCGCCGCCGAGGTCGTCGCCCGCATGACCGCGCTCCGCCTCGACCCGGTGGAGTCCGTCGCCGTGCGCGTCGGCCGCGAGGGCGGACCCGAGGCCGCCGCCCGTGACGCCCGCTACGCCGCCCTGGACGAGGCCGCCGACCGGCTCGGCGCCGCGGCCGTGCTGCTCGGCCACACCCGGGACGATCAAGCGGAAACCGTCCTGCTGGGCCTCGCCCGCGGCTCCGGCATCCGCTCCCTGTCCGGCATGGCCGAAGTTTCCGGCGCCACCGGGCGCACCCACCGCTACCGCCGCCCTTTCCTCCAGGTCGACCGGCAGACCGCCCGCAAGGCCTGCATGGTCCAGTCCCTGCCCGTCTGGGACGACCCGCACAACATCGACCCCGCCTACACCCGCTCCCGGCTCCGCCACGAGGGACTGCCCGCCCTCGAGAAGGCGCTGGGCAAGGGGGTCGTCGAGGCACTGGCCCGCACCGCCCGGCTCTCCCGCGACGACGCCGACGCCCTCGACGCCTGGGCCGCCGAGGCCGAGGCCGGCGTGACGGACGCGGACGGCCGCCTGGAGTGCGCCAAGCTCTACGCCCTGCCCCCCGCCGTCCGCCGGCGCGTCCTGCGCCGCGCCGTCATCGCCGCAGGCTCCCCCGCAGGCTCCCTCTTCGCCCGCCACATCGAGGAAGTCGACCGGCTCATCACCGGATGGCGCGGTCAGGGGGCCATCAACCTGCCCGGCCGGGTCGAGGCCCAGCGCCAGGGTGGCAGACTTGTCATCCGGCAGGGCTGATTGGTGCTGAAACACGGCTGAGTCCTCCGGGGGCACCCCCGGAGTCCCGGCCGACAACGAAAGTGATGCGGGTGGACGAGAAGGACATGGGCAACGACCTGGCGTCGGTGCTCATCACCAAGGAAGAGATCGACGCGAAGCTGGCCGAGCTGGCCGCGAAGATCGACGCGGAGTACGCGGGCAAGGACCTGCTCATCGTCGGTGTCCTCAAGGGCGCCGTGATGGTGATGGCGGACCTGGCGCGCGCCTTGTCCACCCCGCTCACCATGGACTGGATGGCGGTGTCCTCGTACGGCGCCGGGACCCAGTCCTCCGGCGTGGTGCGGATCCTCAAGGACCTCGACACCGACATCAAGGACAAGCACGTCCTGATCGTCGAGGACATCATCGACTCGGGCCTGACCCTGTCCTGGCTGCTGTCGAACCTGGGCTCCCGCCAGCCGGCCTCCCTCGAGGTCGTCACGCTGCTGCGCAAGCCCGACGCCGCGAAGGTCGCCATCGAGGTGAAGTGGGTCGGCTTCGACATCCCGAACGAGTTCGTCGTGGGCTACGGCCTCGACTACGCGGAGAAGTACCGCAACCTGCCGTTCGTCGGCACCCTCGCCCCGCACGTCTACGGCGGCTGACGCACGCCGTGCCCGGGGGTCCCGATCGGGGCCCCCGCAGGGGAACTCTGGAACGCTTCCCGCCGTTGGAGCAGGGGAAAGCAGTTCTGTCAGCCGTCCCACCGGGCCGCGGGTGACAATACAGGGGTAGATTCCCAAGAACAGTCCGAAGAACAGTCTTTACTCGCAGCAGCATTTACCTACGGGCAGGAGGGACGGGGCGCCCGGCGCCCCGTATGGATGGACGTGAAGCGATACTTCCGTGGGCCGGTCATGTGGATCGTGCTGGCCGTCCTCGCCGTGGTCGTGTTGATGAATGTCGTCGGCGGTGGCGGCGGCTACAAGTCGGTGGACACCAGCGAGGTCATCAAGGCGATCAACAGTGGCCAGGTCGAGCAGGCGCGCCTGACCACCGGCGACAGCCAGATGATCAAGATTGACCTCAAGAAGAACGAGAAGCTCGGCGAGAAGTCCGGCTCGAAGTTCCAGGCCAACTACATCGGGGACCAGGGCGTCCAGCTCGCCCAGAACCTCCAGACCAAGTACGAGTCCGGCCAGATCCCCGGCGGGTACGAGGTCGCCCCGGACAAGACCAGCCCGTTCCTGAGCGTGCTGCTCTCTCTCCTGCCCTTCGTCCTCATCGTGGTCGTCTTCCTGTTCCTGATGAACCAGATGCAGGGCGGCGGCTCCCGGGTGATGAACTTCGGCAAGTCCAAGGCCAAGCTCATCACCAAGGACACGCCGAAGACGACGTTCGCCGACGTCGCCGGCTCGGACGAGGCCGTCGAGGAGCTCCACGAGATCAAGGAGTTCCTCCAGGAGCCGGCGAAGTTCCAGGCCGTGGGCGCCAAGATCCCCAAGGGCGTGCTCCTGTACGGTCCGCCCGGCACCGGCAAGACCCTGCTGGCGCGCGCCGTCGCCGGCGAGGCCGGCGTCCCGTTCTACTCGATCTCCGGTTCCGACTTCGTCGAGATGTTCGTCGGTGTCGGCGCCTCCCGCGTCCGCGACCTGTTCGAGCAGGCCAAGGCCAACGCCCCGGCGATCGTCTTCGTCGACGAGATCGACGCCGTCGGCCGGCACCGCGGTGCGGGCCTCGGTGGCGGGCACGACGAGCGCGAGCAGACCCTGAACCAGCTCCTCGTCGAGATGGACGGCTTCGACGTGAAGGGCGGCGTCATCCTGATCGCCGCCACGAACCGCCCCGACATCCTCGACCCGGCGCTGCTGCGCCCGGGCCGCTTCGACCGGCAGATCGCGGTCGACCGCCCGGACATGCAGGGCCGTCTGGAGATCCTCAAGGTCCACCAGAAGGGCAAGCCGGTCGCCCCGGACGTCGACCTGGCGGCCGTCGCCCGGCGCACCCCCGGCTTCACCGGCGCCGATCTGTCCAACGTGCTGAACGAGGCGGCCCTGCTGACCGCCCGCTCGGACCGGAAGCTGATCGACAACCACATGCTCGACGAGGCGATCGACCGCGTCGTGGCGGGCCCGCAGAAGCGGACCCGGATCATGTCGGACCGCGAGAAGAAGATCACCGCGTACCACGAGGGCGGCCACGCCCTGGTCGCGGCGGCCTCGCCGAACTCGGACCCGGTCCACAAGATCACGATCCTTTCCCGCGGCCGGGCCCTGGGCTACACCATGGTCCTGCCCGACGAGGACAAGTACTCGACCACGCGCAACGAGATGCTCGACCAGCTCGCGTACATGCTGGGCGGCCGCGCGGCCGAGGAACTGGTCTTCCACGACCCGACCACGGGCGCCGCGAACGACATCGAGAAGGCCACGGCCACGGCCCGCGCGATGGTCACGCAGTACGGCATGACCGAGCGCCTCGGCGCGATCAAGTTCGGCGGGGACAACACCGAGCCGTTCCTGGGCCGCGAGATGTCGCACCCGCGGGACTACTCGGAAGAGGTCGCGGCACTGGTCGACGAAGAGGTCAAGAAGCTCATCGAGACCGCGCACAACGAGGCCTGGGAGATCCTGGTCGAGAACCGGGACGTGCTCGACAACCTGGTCCTGGCCCTCCTGGAGAAGGAGACGCTGGGCAAGGAGGAGATCGCCGAGATCTTCTCGACGGTCGTCAAGCGCCCGGCCCGCCCCGCGTGGACCGGCTCCGCGCACCGCACCCCGTCGACCCGCCCGCCGGTGCTCTCGCCCAAGGAGCTCCAGCTGACGAACTCGGCGAACGGCACCTCCGCGGCCGCCGCGTCGGCCGTGTCGGTGGAGAAGGACCCCACCCCGGAGGACCGCGCCGAGTAGCGGGCGGCCGTACCGGGCCCGGAATGAATGCCGTGCCCCCCAGGTTCTAGCCTGGGGGGCACGGCATTTTCGTATGCCCGGGTGATCGAAAACAGGAACGAGGCACAGATGACCGACCCAGTGACCCTGGACGGCGAGGGCACGATCGGCGTGTTCGACGAGAAGCGGGCCGAGGCCGCCGTGCGAGAGCTCCTCATCGCGGTCGGCGAGGACCCGGACCGCGAGGGCCTGCTGGAGACGCCGGCGCGCGTGGCCCGGGCGTACCGGGAGATCCTCGCGGGGCTGTGGCAGAAGCCCGAGGACGTCCTGACGACGACGTTCGACCTCGGCCACGACGAGATGGTCCTCGTGAAGGACATCGAGATCGTGAGCCTCTGTGAGCACCACCTGCTCCCGTTCCACGGGGTCGCCCACGTCGGGTACATCCCGGCGGAGAGCGGCAAGATCACCGGGCTGTCGAAGCTGGCCCGCCTGGTCGAGGTGTTCGCGCGGCGCCCGCAGGTCCAGGAGCGGTTGACGACGCAGATCGCCGACTCCCTGATGGAGATCCTGGAGGCGCGCGGCGCGATCGTCGTCATCGAGGCCGAGCACATGTGCATGTCGGTCCGCGGGATCCGCAAGCCGGGTGCGAAGACCACCACCTCGGCGGTGCGGGGTCAGCTGCGTGCCACGGCCACCCGCAACGAGGCGATGAGCCTGATAATGGCCCGCTGACGGTGGCCGCGGAGGGGCCCTCGGAGAGCGCCGCCCCGGACAGGACGGGGGCCGGGCCGGTCTGGGAACCGCTGAGCGAGGACGTGCGCCGCACCCTGGAGCGGGTCCTGCGCGAGGACACCGAGGCCCACCGCGCCTACCGGGCGCAGCTGCCGTACACGCGGATGGCACCGGGCTGCACCTGCCCGTGCGGCAGCGTGTACCTGGAGGTGGACGACGAGGCCGCCCCGCCGGCGCCGCCCGGCGGGGACGACCCGGTGGTGGCGTCCCGGCTGGTGCGGGCGCCCTCGGGCCGGCTGCTCGGCGAGGCCTTGGTCTTCGCCTGGGGCGGGAAGTACCTGACCGAGTTGGAGCTCGCCCTGTGGGAGGACGCGAACCTGCTGGAGCACCCGCTCTGGCAGCAGCTCCTCCCCGACGGCGAAGAACCTGCCTCGACCTAGTAGTAGGTCCGCCTCGGCCCTTCAGGCGGCTGATGCAGCGCTCCAGGGTGTTCCGCTGTGGGTGAGCCTCGCGGAAGCCTGGCGGACGGCCGCCTCGGCGCTCGTCGGGCCGGTCCTGCCAGGGCGAGTGAGCGCGGCACTTCCGGGCGATGGCCTCGAGGGCGCGGCGGTGGTAGGCCCTGTCGACTCCTGCGCCTGCTTCAGCAGTCCCTTGACGGACACTGCCGATTCGACGGAAAAGTAACCGAGGCCGTACCTATCGGCCTCTCGCCTCACTTCTTCCTGGTCCAGGCCCTTGTATATGCCGTAGACCGATTTACCTCCCTTGTTTTTCTGGAAGTTGAATGAGGAAATGAAGACAGTCGGATCCTCTACCGGCGACCAGAAGGCTGCAACATACCGCTGTTTGCGGGTGATGTTGACCAAGTTGTTGTTGTAGCGCACCCGGCCGTGGTATATGACATGCTCACCGCATTCATCGGGTGGACAATAATATTTTCCTTCTTTCGCGATCCAGGACATCCTCGCGTCCGTAAATCTATCGTCGATCTTTCCGCGATCCTGCCTCAGTGCGGTGAATTGAAGCGTGGCGTTCAGTGTCTCGTACGCTGTGTTCTTGGGAAGCGTGACGATCCTCTCCATGCTGAATTCTTCCCCCATGTCCAGAATCGATCCCGGGCCCTGGAACTGCCCGGATGCAACGACATCCGGCTTCACGCCTTCCATGAAGGCCTCCGCCTCGGGAGTCCACCACCCGCCCTCCTCGGTGCCGCGCCATTTCTCCAGCCCTTTGCCGGACTTGGAGAACTCGGTCGAGATTCCCCAAACCGTGTAGTCATCCACGACGATATAGACCGGAATCCCTCCGTCGTTCTTCGCGTAGAGCCTGAGGGGGACGTGTATATACGGTGAATCGGCGTCCGCCTGCGGCGTCCCGAATGTCGCTCTCAAAACGAAGTGGTAGGGCGCGACAAGCGGTTTGTATATACTTGAATATCCCAGGCTGACTGCCGTCAAGAGTGCTGTGAAGGTAACGCCGGCGGCGAATCTCCTGGGGTGTGGTATCCCTCTCCATACTCGTTCGCGGATCAGGATGCACAGGGCCCACAAGGACCAGAACCACAAAGCGAGAAAAAGCAGGACGGCGACTATGAATTCCCGTTCCTCGAGCCACAGGAAGAGGAGAAGGGTCGTGGTGGCCACCGTTATAAGCACGCCCAGAAGGACCACCGCTCCGGAATACCTGACCTGCCTGCGGCCCCAGTAGTCGACGACCGCAGGCAACGCGACGGCCTGAACGACACCCGCCAACAGGAACAGGACTCCGACCAGACGTTGCGCGAAGGTCAGTGCTCCCAGGGCGTCGGCCCAGCCGATGACGGCGTGCAGAGCCAGCGAGCCCATCAGCCCGAGAAGCATGAGGGCGATGACCACACGGCGCCTGAGGCCTCTGTCATCCGGCCAGACACCGCTGTCGCCGCCGCGCCAGCAGATGCGCGAGCGGTCATCGAGGTCCATGTCGTCGGGATAGCCGAGGCGGCGAAGCACCTTCCGAAACTCGCGGAGGGACCAGGCGCTGCCGACCGTCTTGTCCTGAATGGTGATCCGGCGCAGGCCACGCCGGTCAGGTGGCTCGACGACGACCCATGGTTCTATGCCCATGGGGCCAGGCTCGGCGTCCCGCCCGGCATGTGCACGCAGTGCTGCTGCGTTCGGCTGAACCGGAGGTCATGGACACCGGTCCTCCCCGGTGGGGAGACGCGAAGGGCCAGTGGTCGCTTGCTCGCGCGGCACATCCGGTCACGAACCAGCCCCGCCAAAGAGACGCGCTCTCAGGCGCGGGCCGGGGACTGGGGGGTGGTGTCGTCGTCTTCCGGGAGTTTCAGGACGTGTTCCAGGAAGAGGGCGGCGGCGATGACCGCCGCGCCTGCCAGGACCGAGAAGGCGGCGTACCAGGCCTGGTCGCGGCGGGCCGGTACCTCCAGGCCGTCGGTCAGCAGGAAGACGCCCACGCCGCCGTAGAGCCCCGCCACGAGGGCCGCGACCAGGGCGCTGGACTGGGCGAAGACGACCGCGCGGGCCGCCATCAGCGGCTCCACGCCCTTGGCCCCGGGTCGCCGCTCGCGCTGGGCCTTGAGGCGGGCGCGCAGCGAGAGGGCCGTGGCCAGCAGGACGACCGCGATGGCGCCCAGCACGACGGGCGCGAACAGCGGGACGCCCGGCAGCGTCCCGTACGCGTTCCACAGGCGGGCCCCCGCCCAGGACAGCACTCCGGCCACGGCGAAGATCCCGGCCAGGACCGCCGGCCTCAGTTGCTTCACGTCCCCGTTCCCCGCTTCCTGCATCGTGTGTGGTCCGCAGACCACACGCTAACGATTACTCGGGGAGGCGGAGTTCCAGGTCCGGGCGCGGCGTGACGCCGGCGAGGCCGATTCCGGCCAGGAGGGTGGCGACGGGGCCGCGGCCGGGGATCCGGGCCTCGGGGTCCACGTCGTGCCAGGGGGCCAGCACGAAGGCGCGCTCGTGGGCCCGGGGGTGCGGGAGGGTGAGGACCGGGTCGGCCGAGACCACGTCGGCGTACGACACGATGTCGACGTCGATGGTGCGCGGGCCCCAGCGCTCCTCGCGGACGCGGTCGAAGGCCTCCTCGATGGCGTGGCCGCGCTCCAGCAGGGAGGACGGCGGCAGGGTGGTCTTCACCAGCGCCACCGCGTTGAGGTACGAGGGCTGCGAGCCGGGCTCGACGCCCCACGGCTCGGTCTCGTAGACCGGGGAGACGGCCTTGACCCGCACGCCGGGGGTGTCGCCGAGGGCGTCGACGGCGCCCTGGAGGGTCTCCATGCGGTTGCCGAGGTTCGAGCCGAGGGCGATCACGGCCCACTTGGGGTTGGAGAGGGTGACGTCGGCCGCGTCGACCGCCTCGACGACGGACGCGGGGACGGGCTGGACGGTGGGGTCGCTCTGGGCGTTCTGTCCGTGGTTCACGCGCGGCTCCGGGTGATCGTGATGGTCACGTCGTCGAAGGGGACGGTGATGGGGGCGTCCGGCTTGTGCACGACGACCTCCACCTCGGCGACCGCTTCGTGCTTCAGGCACTGCTGGGCGATCCGCTCGGCCAGGGTCTCGATCAGGTCCACGGGCTCGCCCTGCACCACGTCCACGACCTCCTCGGCGACGACGCCGTAGTGGACGGTCTTCGCCAGGTCGTCGTCCGCGGCGGCGGGGCGCGAGTCGATGTGCAGCACGAGGTCGACGATGAAAGTCTGGCCCTCCTCGCGCTCCCGGGGGAAGACGCCGTGGTGCCCGCGAGCCTTGAGGCCGCGCAGCGCGACACGATCCACGCGAATCACTCCTGCTTTCGTAGGTGCATCCGGTCCGGGACTCCCCGGATCCATGGTCCTGCGCCGAGTGCGGTCGGCGTCGTCCGTCTTCGAATCTACCTGCGAAAGGGGCCGGATCTCGTCGGAGGGGTCAGCCGGAGGCCTCTTCCTCGTCCTCGTCGGACTCGGTCAGCACAGGAGAACCGTGGTGGGACCACAGGCGCCAGCCGTCGGATGTGCGGATGAACACATTCGTGGCGACGACCAGCTGGCCGACGAGCGGGCCGAGCTCTCCGCCGTCCTCGGCGGGGCCCCCGCTGAGGATGTTCTCGGTGCACGTGACCAGGGCGGTGTCGCCGAGGACGCTGACTTTCGTGTCGGTCAGGAAGAACTGGATGTAGTCGGTGTGGGACATGATCAGCGCGTATGAGCGCAGTACCTCGCCGCGGCCCGAGAGCACGGGCCAGCCGGGGTGCACGCAGGAGATCTCGTCCTCGAGCCAGAGCGCCGACAGCGCGTCGAAGTCCCCCCGCTCCATGGCCTCGTAGAAGGCCGTGTTGGCCCCTTCGACGGCTTCGATGTCGGTTCGGCTCACCATGCCCCTTCCCTGGCGGTACGGGCCCGGCATGCGGGCCGGGTCACAGAGCCCCTTCCACCGCGCGGGCCACCCGAACCGCGTCGGCCGTGGCCCGTACCTCGTGGACCCGTACGGCCCAGGCGCCCTGGTGGGCGGCGATGGCGGAGACGGCGGCGGTGGCGGCGTCGCGCTCGCGGGCCGGCGGGAGGGTGGCGGCTGCGCCGCCGGCCAGGACCCGGCCGAGGAAGCGCTTGCGGGAGGCGGCGACCAGCAGCGGGAAGCCGAGGGCGCGCAGCTCGGGGAGGCGGGCGACCAGGGCGAGGTCGTGCTCGGCGTTCTTGGCGAAGCCGAGGCCGGGGTCGACGATGATGCGCTCGGGGGCGATCCCGCCGGCGGTGACGGCGTCGATGCGGGTGCGGAGCTCGGCGGTGACCTCGGCGAGGACGTCGCCGTAGACGGCGAGGCGGTTCATGTCGGCGCTGAAGCCGCGCCAGTGCATCACCACGAACGGGACCTCGGCGGCGGCCACGGCCGGGATCATGCCGGGGTCGGCGAGCCCGCCGCTGACGTCGTTGACCAGGGCGGCTCCGGCGGCGACCGCCTGTGCGGCGACGGAGGCGCGCATGGTGTCGACGGAGACGGTGACGCCCTCGGAGGCCAGGCCCCGGACCACGGGGACGACGCGGCGCAGCTCCTCCTCCTCGTCGACGCGGGTGGCGCCGGGGCGGGTGGACTCGCCGCCGACGTCGACGAGGTCGGCGCCCTGGGCGACGAGGTCGAGGCCGCGCTTGACGGCGGCGGTGGTGTCGAACCAGCGGCCCCCGTCGGAGAAGGAGTCGGGCGTGACGTTGACGACGCCCATGACCCCGCAGCGGTCCCATTCCGGCAGGCCTGCGACCCGGCCCCTGCCGGCGGCCCCGTGCGTGTTGTTCATGGTCCCAGGGTAGGGCTGCCGGATACGGCAGGGCCCCGGCGGCCTGTCGGCTGCCGGGGCCCTGCGCGGCGCGTGCGTACGCCGTGTCCGGTGGCGCGCCCGGTCAGGCGGCGCGGACCTCGCGCTGCTCGGCCTTCGCCTGGGCCGGCACGGCGGTGCTCAGGTGGGCGTGGGCGCAGGCGCGCTCCGGGCGGGGGCCGCGGCGGCCGGCGAACAGCCGGGGCAGGGCCAGGGTGACGAAGCCCTCGGCCTGCATGACGGCGAAGCCGATGCGGGGCAGGTCGCGGGTGGTGCGGTAGACCATGAAGCGGGGCTCCCAGCGGGGGCGGAACTTCGCGTTGAACTTGTACAGCGACTCGATCTGGAACCAGCGGGACAGGAAGACCAGCAGGCTGCGCCAGGCGCGCAGGACCGGGCCGGCGCCGATCCGCTCGCCGCGGGCGAGGGCGGAGCGGAACATCGCGAAGTTCAGCGAGACGTGCTCGATGGCCAGGGCGGGGGCGGCCTCCAGGGAGGCGACGATCAGCAGCTCGTTCATGCCGGGGTCGGCGGCGCGGTCGCGGCGCATCAGCTCCAGCGACATGCCGTCCTTGCCCCAGGGCACGAAGTGCTGGATGGCCTTGAGGTCGCCGAAGGGGCTGGTGTCGCCCTCCTCGGTGCGGTGGGCCGTGGCGATGATGCAGTCGCCGTCGTCGGGGTCGCCGACGCGGCCCAGGGCCATGGAGAAGCCGCGCTCGGTGTCGGTGCCGCGCCAGGCCTCGGCGGCGCCGCGGACCTGCTCCAGCTCCTCCTCGGTCAGGTCGGCGACGCGGCGGACCTTGGTGGTGTAGCCGTTGCGCTCGATGCGCTTGACCATCTGGCGGACGTTCCGCATGGGGCGGCCGGTCAGCGAGAAGTCTTTGACGTCGACGATCGCCTCGTCGCCGAGCTCGAGGGCGTCCAGGCCGGTCTCGCGGGTCCAGACCTCGCCGCCGGTCTCGCTGCAGCCCACGACGGCCGGGGTCCAGGAGTGGGCCTTGGCCTCGGCCATGAACCGCTCGATGGCGCCGGGCCAGGCCTCGACGTCGCCGATCGGGTCGCCGGAGGCGAGCATCACGCCGGAGATCACGCGGTAGGTGACGGCGGCCTTGCCGCTGGGGGAGAAGACGACGGCCTTGTCGCGGCGCAGCGCGAAGTGGCCGAGGGAGTCGCGGCCGCCGTGCTTGGCGAGCAGCTCGCGCAGCTTGCCCTCGTCGTCGACGGTGAGGCGGGCGGCCGGGTGCTCGGGGCGCAGCGCCAGGTAGATGGTGGTGAGCGCGGTCAGCAGGCCGAGGGCGCCGAGGGAGTAGCCGACGGTCCAGGACACCCGTCCGGCGTAGTCGACCGGGCCCTCGAAGCCGAAGAGGCCGTACACGACGTGGGTGATCTGCTCGTAAATACCCGGATGGCCGACGACACGCCCCGGGTGGGAGTTGACGATGACCAGGCCGAGGCCGATTGAGCCGGCGCTCATCAGCACGAAGTTGGCGAGGGCCTTCCAGCGGCTGCGCGGGTCGGGCAGCGCCTTGAACTCGCCGTGGTGGCGGACGAGCAGGGCGAGCAGGAGGGCGGCGATGACCACGCCGATGACGGAGTGCCGGTACGTGAACTGCGCCACCGCGCCCGCGGGCAGCAGGACGACGGCGGCCCGCCAGGCGCGGCGCTTGCGGCGCTTGAGGCCGTGGGCGAGCAGGAGCAGCAGGACGCCCGCGCTGATCGACAGGGCGGCCGCGAAGGGGCCCAGCGAGCCGGGCAGCACCTCGGTCAGGGCGTGGATCCGGCTGTGCCGGAAGCGCGGGAACACGCCCGCCGCGACGTCGAGGAGGCCGACGACCGTGACGGCCGTGCCGACCAGGGTCGGCACCGACTCCGGTCGTGGTCCTCGGAAGAATCGGCGCACCCCGCTCGGAACCTGTCCCGACTTATCGCCATCTATCCTGCTAGACATCGCTTTCCCGTTGCTCCGCGAGAGATCATGTGGCCGAAGGCCGCGACAGCCTCCGGAGTGTGGTGCGTCCACTAGGACGACACCGGGGCCGAGCGGGTTCACTCTTCCGCCCAGAAAAACTAGCCCTGCCATCAGAAAGTCGACTGACTGCTCATGGGTCTCACCAGTAATACGGTTCTGGCGCTGGCCGTCGCCGCCGGTGTGCTGCTGTTCGCAGCCACGGTGTGGCTGTGGCCCCGGCTCTCGGGCCGCACCTGGCGTGCGCTGCTCGGCCGGATCGGCCTCCTGCTCGCGACCCAGCTGGCGGTCTTCGCAGCAGTGGGGCTGGCGGCGAACCAGTCGTTCTCCTTCTACGGCTCATGGGCAGACCTGTTCGGCCAGGAGACGTCGGTCGGCAAGGTCGTCGACCACTCGATGAGCAGCAAGGACATCAAGGTCGTCGACAAGCAGAAGCTCGACGTTCCGGGCGGTGCCCAGCCCCAGGTGGGCGGGCAGATCCTGAAGGTTGCCATAACCGGCGAGAAGTCGAAAATAACGAGCCCCGGCTACGTGTGGCTGCCGCCGGAGTACTTCCAGCCCCAGCACAAGGACAAGACGTTCCCGGCGTCGATCGTGCTGACCGGCTACCCGGGCACCGCGGAGAACCTGATCAAAGGGCTGAACTACCCGATGACGGCCTTCAAGCAGGCCAAGGCGGGCAAGATGAAGCCGATGATCCTGGTCATGCTGCGCCCGACGATCGCGCCGCCGCGCGACACCGAGTGCGTGGACATACCCGGCGGTCCGCAGACCGAGACCTTCTTCGCGCAGGACCTGCCGCAGGCCATCCAGAACACGTTCCGCGTCGGCAAGAAGGCCCAGAACATGGGCTTCATCGGCAACTCCACGGGCGGCTACTGCGCCCTGAAGATCGCCGCGCACTACCCGCAGACCTTCGGCGCCGCCGTGGGTCTGTCGGCGTACTTCGACGCCGCGAACGACGCCACGACGGGCAACCTGTTCCAGGGCGACGACAAGCTGAAGAAGCGCGCCGACGTCCTGTACAGCATGGAGCACAAGAAGCCGAGCGGCACCTCGTTCCTGGTGACCAGCAGCGAGAAGGGCGAGCCGAACATCACGGACACCCGCAAGTTCATCAAGCTGGTCAAGGGACCGGACCGGGTCTCGTCGATCATCCTCGACAGCGGCGGCCACAACTTCAACACCTGGCGCCGCGAGATCCCTCCGATGCTGGTGTGGATGAGCAACCGCATCCAGGCCTGACCCGCGACAGCGCGAGCACGACCACGAGTGGCCGGCCCCCGACGGGGCCGGCCACTCGCCTTTCTGCCGACCGGTGTTCCGTGGCCGCCGGTTGCCTCAGACCCGGCGTTCCTGTTGCCTCAGACCCGGTGTTCCTGCGCCCGCCGCAGCGCCCGGTGCACGCCCTCCGGGGTCAGCACGCCGGCCAGCGCGCCGGAGTCGGGGTCCGTGACCCCGATCCGCCCGGAGTCCTCCTGGAGCAGCGTCGCCAGGGCCTCGCGCAGGGAGGCGCCGAGCGGCACCGACACCGCCGGCGGCGCCCCGCCGGCGTCGGCCGCGGCGAGGTCGGCGGCCTCGACGGGGGTGACGGCGAGGCGCTTGAGCCCGCGGTCGGCGCCGACGAAGGAGGCGACGTAGTCGGTGGCCGGCGCGCCGAGCACCTCGGCCGGGCGGGCGAACTGCTCGAGGGTGCCCTCGCCGTAGACGGCGATGCGGTCGCCGAGCCGGATCGCCTCGTCCAGGTCGTGGGTGACGAGCAGGATCGTCTTGCGCACGGTCCGCTGGAGCGCGAGGAACTCGTTCTGCAGCCGCTCGCGCACCACCGGGTCGACGGCGCCGAAGGGCTCGTCCATCAGCAGCACCGGCGGATCGGCGGCCAGCGCGCGGGCCACGCCGACGCGCTGGCGCTGCCCGCCGGAGAGCTGCTGCGGGTAGCGGCCCCCGTACACGGCCGGGTCCAGTCCGACGAGCTCCAGCAGTTCGCCGGCGCGGGCGCGGGCCGCGGCCTTGGAGGTGCCCAGCAGCCGGGGGACGGTCGCGGTGTTCTCCAGGACGGTCTTGTGCGGGAACAGCCCGACCTGCTGGATGACGTACCCGATGCGCCGGCGCAGGGCGACGGGGTCGGCGGCGGCGATGTCCTCGCCGTCGAGCAGGATGCGGCCGGAGGTCGGCTCGATGAGCCGGTTGACCATCTTCATCGTGGTGGTCTTGCCGCAGCCGGACGGGCCGACGAGCGTGACCAGCTCGCCCTCCGCCACCTCGAAGGACAGGTCGTCGACGGCCGTCGTCCCGTCGGGGTAGCGCTTGGTCACATGCTCGAATCGGATCACACCGCCATCCTTCCCTACCCGCGACGCGGAAGTGTGAAGGGTGTGTTGCCCGACTGCGAAGGATTCCGGCCATGGCGGCCGGCGGGGGTTATGGTCGCTCCTGAGAGTGTGTTGTCGGATGCGTGTGCGAACGGACGGCGGGGGGTGGGGACATGGCCGGGCAGAACTGCCTGGTGGCGAACGACTGGCTGTGCTGGCAGTACGTCACCTCCCGCTCCCAGGAGCTGACCGACGCCACCGTCGAGCACGTCTGGATCACCGCCGTCTCGGTGCTCATCGGCCTCGCCGTGTCCCTGCCGCTGGCCCTGCTGGCCCGCCGCGGCCGGCGCTGGGCCGCTCCCGTCCTCGGCGCCACCACGCTCCTCTACACGATCCCCTCGCTCGCCATGTTCTCCCTACTGCTGCCGCTGTTCGGGCTGTCGGCCTCCCTGGTGGTCACCGGCCTGGTGCTGTACTCGCTGACCATCCTGGTCCGCAATGCGATGGCCGGCCTGGACGCGGTCCCCGAGGAGGTGCGCGAGGCCGCGCGCGGCATGGGGTACGGGCCCGGGCGGCTGCTGTGGCAGGTCGAACTGCCCCTGGCACTGCCCGCGCTGCTCGCCGGGGTGCGGATCGCGACCGTCTCCACGGTGGCGCTGACCACCGTCGGCTCCATCGTCGGCAAGGGCGGCCTCGGCAACCTGATCGCCCCCGGCGTGAACAGCTCCTTCAAGGCCCAGGTGCTCACGGCCTCCGTGCTGTGCGTGCTGCTCGCGCTGGTCGCGGACCTGCTGCTGCTCGGCCTGCAGCGGCTGCTCACGCCGTGGACGCGCGCCGCGGCGGCGGGGGCGGGTGGCTGAGCGATGGGCATGGCGGGCGTACTGGGCGGGGCCGGCGACTGGCTGGCGGACGGGGCCAACTGGTCCGGGGAGAACGGGGTGTGGCACCGCCTCGGCGAGCACGTGTACGTCAGCGGCATCGCCCTCGCGATCGCCTGCGCCGTGGCGCTGCCGGCCGGCCTGTGGCTCGGGCACATCGGCCGCGGCGGCGCACTCGCCGTGAACCTCTCCAACGCCGGGCGGGCGGTGCCGGTCTTCGCGGTGCTGGCCCTGTTCATGGTCTCGCCGCTGCGCAGCGCCGGCTACCTGCCCACCGTGGCCGCGCTGGTGCTCTTCGCGCTGCCGCCGCTGCTGACGAACGCGTACGTCGGCATGCGCGAGGTCGACCGCTCCGTGGTGGAGGCCGCCCGCGGCATGGGCATGTCCGGCGGGCAGCTCTTCCTGCAGGTCGAACTGCCGCTGGCGCGGCCGCTGGTGATGACCGGGCTGCGGTCGGCCGCCGTGCAGGTCATCGCCACGGCCACGATCGCGGCCATGGTCGGCCAGGGCGGCCTCGGCCGGATCATCACCGCCGGCTTCAACACGTACAACACGCCGCAGGTCGTCGCGGGCGCCCTGCTCGTGGCGGCGCTGGCCCTGCTGGTCGAGGGGGTCCTCGTGGCGGCGGGCCGGCTCTTCCCCCGCCCGGCGGCGCGCTGAGCCCATCCACCCCGCCGGCCGGCCCGCGGTCGTCCCCCGTTCGCTTCCACTCCTCCGGAGGAGCACAACATGATCACGTCCACGCGCGCCCTCGGTGCGGCCCTGGGGGCTCTGGCCCTCGCCGCCTCGCTCACCGCCTGCGGCGGCGACAGCCTGGAGAAGAGCAAGGACGCCGGGGCCTCCGCCCCCGCGGACTCCGGCTCCGGACCCGGCAAGGACAGGCTGGTGATCGGCGCGGCCGGGTTCACCGAGTCCAACGTGCTGGCCGAGCTGTACGCGCAGGTGCTGAAGGACGCGGGCTACAGCACCTCGATCACGACGGTCAACAACCGGGAGCTGTACGAGCCCTCGCTGGAGAAGGGCGAGATCGACATCGTCCCGGAGTACGCGGCGACCCTCGCGGAGTTCCTGAACGCCAAGGTCAACGGGCCGAAGGCGCCGGAGGAGAAGCCGGTGGCCTCCGGCGACGTCGCGGCGACGGTGGCGGGGCTGGAGAAGCTGGCGGGCCCGCTGGGCCTGAAGGCGCTGCCGGCGGGCGCCGCCGTCGACCAGAACGCCTTCGCGGTCTCGAAGGAGTTCGCGCAGAAGAACAACATCAAGACCCTTTCCGATCTCGGCAGGTCGGGGCTGAAGGTGAAGATCGCGGCGGGCGACGAATGCGCCGTACGGCCCTTCTGCGCCCCGGGGTTGAAGAAGACGTACGGAATCGACGTCTCCGGCATCGACCCCAAGGGCGTCGGCACCCCGCAGGCCAAGCAGGCCGTCAAGGACGGCGTCGACCAGCTGGTCCTCACCACGACCACCGACGCGACCCTGGAATCCTTCGGGCTGGTCCTGCTGGAGGACGACAAGAAGCTCCAGAACGCCGACAACGTCCTGCCGGTCGTCAACGCCAAGGACGCGGCCGCCCCGGAGATCGCAGCCGCCCTGGACAAGCTGACCAAGGCGCTCACCACGGCGGACCTGATCGATCTGAACCACCGGGTGGACGCCCTGCGCGAGAAGCCGGCGGACGCCGCGAAGGCCTATCTGAAGGGGAAGAGCCTCCTGAAGCAGTAGAGGTGTCGGGTTTGGTGGAGAAACGGCGGGTAACTGCCCGGGAACAGATTGCCGGGCGGCCATCCCATACGACCCCCACGCCCTGTAAATTTCTGGCCATGCCCCGTGGACGCCACCGCAATCCCGAGCCCCTGCACCGGCTGCTCCTTCCGACGGCCGTCGCCGGTGTTTCCGTCACCAGCGCGGCCGCGGCCTGGCTGCTCGCGGAACCCGTCCCGCTGCGGCTGCTCGTGGCCGTCACGGCGGCCGCCGGCGTCGCGGGGGCCGTCGTCATGCGCGCCTGGGACCGGGCGGCCGGGCGGCGCGTCGCGGAGCTCGCGCGCGAGCGGGTCAAGGACGAGTGGCGGACCGAGGAGCGGGTGGCCGAGCTCGAGTCCGACCTCGAAGAGGCCCGGGCGCTGCGCGCCAAGCTCGACGCCAAGCTGCGGGCCAAGCGGGTCGAACTCGCCGGGCTCCGCGGCGAGCACGCCGCCCTGCTGCGGCGGTACGCGACCGCCGAGACCGAGCGGGCCAGCGCCCTGGAGGGCCGCCGCCTGCTCGCCATCGAGGCCTCCGCGGCGCCGGCGGCCGCCGGCCCGAAGGAGCTTCCGGCGGTGAGCGAGGAGCGCACCTCCAGCGGCGCGCCCACGTCGGTCGGCTACGCCCGGGCCCACGCGGCCCTGGTCGCGCTGGCGGACAAGGCCGCGGCCGGGGCGGCGCAGCCGGCCGCTCCCGCAGCTTCCGCGCCGTCGCAGGCTCCGGTGTCGTCCCGGCCGGCGGCCGCAGCCGCCGCTGCCGCGGGATCCGCGCAGCGCCGGGCCCTGGAGGGACCCACCGGTGGGCCGACCGGTGGACCGGGCGTCCCGCAGCACCGCCGCCCCGGTGACGGGCCGGTGCCCGCTGCCACCGCCACCACCGACACCGGATCCGGGCTTCCGGCGCGTCGTCCGGCCGCGCCCGTGGCCCCGTACCAGGCGGCCCGTCGGTCGGCCTCCCGTACCGTCGGCGGCTTCGACTTCTTCGGGACGAAGAGCGCCGAGCGGGCCCGCGCGGTGATCGAGTCCGTCCAGAACGAGGACCTGGCCGACGTGGTCGGCGCCGAGGCCCTCGCGGTCCACAAGGCCGAGTCCGAGGACCGGGCCGCCGCCGAGCCGGAGTTCAAGCCGGCCACCCCGGAGCAGCGCGCCGTGGGCCAGGTCATCGACCTGACGGCGCACGACGAGACCGAGCCGATCGACGTCGGCCGCCTGCGCAGCGCCATCTCGTAAACGTCCCCGCGCCGGCACACCGGTGCCAGCGGGAACGGAAGGGGCGCTGCTCAGAGGGCGTTGCGCAGCGACTGCACCGTACGGGCCAGGTCGGGCTCCGAGTTGGCGGTGTTCAGGGCGGAGCTGAGGACCTCGGCGTAGGTGGAGCGCGCCGCGCTGTACGTGCGCCGGCCCTCCTCGGTGATGACGGCGTACACGCCGCGCTTGTCGGCGGGGCACAGGTCCTTGTACGCGTAGCCCGCCGAGTCCAGCCGGCCCACCAGGCGGGTCACCGAGCTCTGGCCCAGCCCCACGCGGTCGGCCAGCTCCTGCATGCGCAGCTCGCCGTCGGACGCCTGGGAGAGGTCCTCCAGGGCCCGGTACTCCGACAGTCCTATGCCGTGGTGGCGCTGGAGGGCCTGGGCGAGCCGGCGCTCCACCCGCGAGTGCAGGGTGAGGACGCGGGCCCACATCGCCTGGTCGGAGGAGGCGGGAGGGGCGGTGGTGGGCGAGGTCATGGCGACGCGGCTCCTCGTCTGTCGTCGGTTGACAACAACATACATGCTCAAGCAAGCTTATCGCCTCGCCGCTGATCCCGTCCGGGGAAAAGTGCGGGCCATAAATTCATGCACGTACAAGCAAATATCTGGGGGTTCTTGTGTCTGCCACCGCGACGGGCAACTCCGTGTCCAAGGGCTGGGCCTGGCTGCTCTTCTCGTCCCTGTTCGAGATCACCTTCGCGCTCAGCACCAACGCGACCGACGGATTCACCAAGCTCGGCCCCTCGCTCCTGACGGCCGCCGCCGCGGCCTGCGGCATCTACACCCTGTCCCAGGCGCTCAAGACCATCGACGTCGGCGTCGGCTACACCGTCTGGTCCGGCATCGGCGCCGTCGGCACCGTCGTCCTCGGCACCCTCGTCTACGGCGAGTCGATGACCGTCTGGAAGGTCCTCGCCTTCGTCCTCATCATCGGCGGCGCCCTCGGCCTGCGGATCTCCGACACCGTCGCGGCCAAGAAGGCCGCCGCAGCCGCGGCCGTCCCGGAGCCGGTCGCCGCGGGCGCCCCGCTCGCCCGGCCCGTCGCCTGACGGCCCCGTACCGCTCGCACACCCACATCCGCCCGGCACCCTCTTCGCAGAAGGACACCTGCCCGCCATGACCTGGGTCTTCCTCGGTATCGCCATCCTCTTCGAGATCGCTTTCGCGCTCGGTACCAACGCCACCAAGGGCTTCACCCGCCTCTGGCCGTCCGTGCTCACCCTCGGCGCCGCCGCCGGCGGCATCTACACCCTGTCGCTGGCCCTGCGGGAGCTGGACGTCAGCGTCGGCTACACCATCTGGACCGGCATCGGCGGCGTCGGCACCGTCGTCCTCGGCTCGATCATCTTCAAGGAGAAGATCACCCTCGCCCGCCTGCTCTCCTTCGCCTCGATCATCGGCGGCGCGCTCCTGCTGCGCCTGACCTCCGTCTGAGCGGGACGACGTCCGCGAACGTCTCCGACACCACCCTCACCCGGCACGTCGAGGAGGCGGTCCGCCTCACCGCGAGCACGTCGACAGGGGCGGGATCCCCTTCTCCGGCCCGGCGGTGGGCGGCGGCCGCGTCCTCGGCACGGGCTTCAGCCGCGTCCGTGAGGACATGCGGCCGCCCACGGGAAGGCGGCCGAGTACACCCGCGCGTCCTGCGGGCGTTCTTCCAGGAGAACCGCGACATCGGCGAACTCGACGTGCTCGCCGACATCGCGGCGGAACCGGGGCTGGACGCCGCCGGCACCGCGAGACGCACCGGGTCTCCGTCGCCCCGACGATCCTGATCGGGGACGAGCGCCGGATCGAGGGGGTCCCGACCGCGCCCGGATCCGCAAGGCGGTCCTGGAGAGCCCGGCCCGGCGGGCCGAGAGCCGGGGCGCCGCATGCGGCATCGAGGGCTGCTGACGTGACGACGCTCGGCGAGGCCGCCACGGCGGCCTCCGCGGTGGCCGGACCCTGCTCCCCTGCCCAACCGGTTCGCGGTCGCCCCGATGCCCCGGGTCTCCGTCGCCGCCGAGGGCCTGGCCACCGAGGAGATGGCCGTTGTACTACGAGGAGTTCGCGCGCGGCGGCTTCGGCCTCGCCCTCACCGAGGGGACGTACACCGACACCGCCCACAGCCAGGGCTGCCTCCACCAGCCCGGCATCGCCGACGCGGAGCAGGCCGCCGCCTGGCGGTCGGTCGCCGAGCGGGTGCACGGGGCGGGGGCCCGCAGGTGATGCAGCTGATGCACGCCGGGGCGCCGGCGCAGGGCAACCGCTTCCGCCCCGTCCCGGCGGGCCCCTCCGCGGTCCGGCCGCGCGGGCAGCAGCTGCCGGTGTACGGGGGCGGCGGCCCCCGGCCGGCCCCGTCCCGCTGACCGGGCGGGAGATCGCCGAGGCCGGCGACGGCTTCGCGGCCTCGGCCGTGCGGGCGCGGGACGCCGGCTTCGACGGGGTCGAGGTCCATGCGGCCAACGGCTACCTGCTGCACCAGTTCCTCGGGGCGCACACGAACGTCCGCAGCGACGGCTACGGCGGGCCGATCGAGGGCCGCGTCCGGCTGGCTCCTGAGGGAAGTCGTCGGGGCGGTCCGCGGCGCGGTCGGCCCCGTTTCACGGTGGGCGTGCGCCTGTCGCAGTCCATGGCCAACGACCTGGGCCACCGCTGGACCGGCGGTGTCCGCGAAGCACGGACCGTGCTCGCGGCCGCGGCCGCGGCGGAGGGCGGGGCGGACCACTCGTACATCGCCATCACCGGCCGGGACTGGTTCGCGGAGGCGGCCCTCGACCCGGCCGCCGCCGACACGGACGCGGAGCCGGGCGCGGACCGGGGCGCCGAGGCGGCACGGCGCTCGCTCCCGGCTCTCGCTCGCGCGGCCACCGGGCTGCCGGTGATCGCCAACGGCTGCCGGCACGATCCCGAGACCGTCCGGCGGGTGCTGGAGGAGGGCCACGCCGATCTGCTGTCGGTGGCCCCGGGCGCCATCGTCCACCCCGACCTGCCGCGCCGGCCGGCCGCCGGTCCGGCCCCGGCCCCCTTCGGCCCGGCGGTGCTCCGGCCCCTGGCCACGCCGGCCAACACCCGCCGGGTGCCGGTCCGGCCGCGGGGATGAGGTCCGCCCGGTCGTCAGACTGCGTACGCGGCCACCAGGCGGCCGAGGTGGCGGCCCGCCAGCAGCAGTGGGGTGCGGCTCCGGGTGACCTGGGCGGTCATCTCGGCGCCTTCCAAGGTGGCGATGGCGGTCACCGCCAGGCCGCGGGCCTCCGGTTCCGGGATGCCCGAGGCCAGGAGCTTCGCCGCAACGAGCTCCTGCCAATCGACGAAGGCCCGGGCGCAGGCGGCCTGGAGTTCCGGGAGGCGGCCGATGGTCTCCAGGGCCGTCGCGGTCACGGGGCAGCCGTCCCGCCAGTCGGAGGCCTCCAGCGCGTCGGCGAGCAGGAGGGTGAGTGCCTCCAGGGCGCGGGCGGGGTCGGGGTCGGAGTCGAGCCCGGTGCGCAGCTGCTCGGCGAACTCCTCGTTGCCGAAGTGGACGGCGGCCACCGCCAGCTCCTGCTTGCCGCCGGGGAAGAAGTGGTACAGCGAGCCGAGAGTGGCCTCGGCCTCGCGGACGAGCTGCTTGACCGGGGTGTTCTCGTAGCCGCCGTGTTGCATGAGGCGGGAGGCGGTGCGGACCAGCCGCTCGCGCGTCCCGGGTGCGGTCGTGCCCGTCTTCGTCGTCGTCGCCCTCTGCGCTGCTGATGCCGTGGCTGCCATGCCGGGATCCTACCCCGGTAACTGGATAGAGCGCTCGTTCTAGTGCGTGATACGGTCTCCCAGACTCTGGATAGAGCGTTCGTTCTAGTCCTTCGACCGGGGAGAACTCCGTCATGCAGCAGCACCGTGCCATCACCGTCCTCGGCCTCGGACCCATGGGCCGGGCCATGGCCGCCGCCTACCTCGACGCGGGCTACGAGGTGACCGTCTGGAACCGGAGCGCGGGCAAGGACGCCGACCTCGTCGCGCGGGGCGCCCGCCGGGCCGGCTCCGCCGCCGACGCCGTCCGCGCGAGCGAGCTCACCGTCGTCAGCCTCACCGACGTCGACGCCCTGTTCACCACCCTCGCGGACGCCGACCTCGCCGGCCGGACGCTGGCCAACCTGTCCTCCGACGTCCCCGAGCAGGCGCGCAAAGCGGCCCGCTGGGCCGGGTCCCGCGGTGCCGGATACCTGACCGGCGGGGTCAACGTCCCGCCGTCCGGCATCGGCAAGCCCGACTCGTCGATCTTCATCAGCGGCCCCGAGGCGCTCCACTCGGCGCACCGCGCCGCCCTCGACGTCCTCGGCACCACCGACTTCCGCGGCACCGACCCCGGCCATGCGCAGCTGTACTACCAGCTCAACATGATCATGTTCTGGACCGCGATGACCGGCTTCCACCAGGCCGTCGCCCTCGCCCGGGCCAACGGCCTGACCGCCGCCGACATCCGCCCGTACGCCGCCTCGACCACCGACAGCATGCGCGGCTTCCTCGACTTCTACACCCCGCGCATCGACGCGGACGACCACACCGGCACCGTCGACCGGCTCGCCATGTGCGCCGCGAGCGTCGAGCACGTCCTGCACACGGCCGCGGGCTCCGGCATCGACACGGGCATCCTCGCCGCCCACGCCGAGCTGTACCGGCGCGGGGTCGAGGCCGGATTCGGCGCGGACAGCAGCAGCCGGCTCGTCGAACTGCTCGCCCCGGCGGGACAGTCCGCGGCCTGAGGGCCGGCCGCACCCCGGGCCGCGCGGGGCCTCAGGGGTACGCGCACACCAGGACCACGGCCGCCGCCTCCAGCAGCAGCTGCGCCGTCAGCGCCGCGGACTGGTACTTGCGCGGCGCGGTCATCACCACGGCCGCGGCGGCCAGGACCGCGATGCACACCGCCCCGAACAGGGTGAAGGGGAAGGGCCGGCAGCCGCCGTACATCAGGCACCGGCTGCCCGTCTCCGACATCAGCACGGCGACCTTCGCGGCGACCAGGGCGGGCAGCAGCAGAACGCCGGCGATGCCCGAGCTCCGGCGCATCCCCATCGACGGGCTGTCGGGCCGCGCCGCGGCGGCGGTGGGAGCGGCGGCGGTGGTGTCGTACGGCTGGTTCCAGGTCATGGAGCCATCGTGGCCCGCCCGGCCAGGTCGGCGGATGCGCGGAGCTACTCAGCCGGACGGTCCGCCGTACTCAACTCCGCCGGCCCGTTGCTCAGAAGAGGGGCAGCTGCCCAGGCAGTTCGGACAGGACGAACCCGTCCAGCGTCGGGGCCGAGGCGCCGAGCACCACCCGCGCCCGGGATCCCGAACAGGACACCAGTCCGGCCCGCTCCCGCCCGGACGGCGGATCGTGCCGGGCGATCCGGCCGGCGGTCACGGCGCAGTCGCGCCCGCACACGGGGCAGGAACGTCGGGGTGAATGGGCCATGCCCCCAGTGTGCCCGCCCCCACCGACAGAACCCCGGCCGGCCCCGTGGCATCATCTGCGGCAGTCGACGGAGGGGGGCCCGGGATGGGATGGCGACTGTGGGCGGCCGCGCCGATCGCGGTGATGGCGCTGCTGCTCCTGTGCTCGGGCGCCGCCGCGCTCACCCGGGGCTGGATGCCGCGCCGGCAGCGCGGACTGGTCCGCCGGCCCGGCCTGTTCGGCTGGGCCCAAGTGGTCGCCGGCCTCGCGCTGGGGGTCCAACTGGCCGCGCTCCTCGCGGTGGAGGCCGCGTACAGCGCGGCCCTGGCGGCGCCGGCGGTCACCGTCATGCTGCTCGCCCTGGCGCTGATCCCGTACTCGCACCGCCCGCCCCGCGCGCCGGGCAGGATCCCGGGCAGGTAGCGCCTCCGGGTGGCGGGGCGGCTACTCCCGCTCCGCCTTCGCGCCCTCCCGGGAGGCCAGCCAGGCCTCGTGGGCCGTGACCACCCGGGACCACAGGGCCTCCCGGTCGGCTGCCGTCAGGTCGTCCAGGGTCCGGCCGAAGACGCCGCCGACCACCGAGAAGAACTCCCCGGGCGTGTCCAGGACCCGCTCGGTCGTGCCCTTCAGCGGGTCGATCCGGCTGAGCACCCGGCCCCGCAGGGTGTCGACCCCGTCCGGGTCGCGCCGCAGCAGGGCCAGGGTGCGGACGAAGCCGGAGTCCGGCGAGGTCGACAGCCGCTCGTGCTCCGCCTCGAAGTCGGCCGTCGCGGCGGGCGCCGACAGGATGTTGACCACGGGGCAGGGGGCCAGCTCGTTCACGAACCGCCAGCCGGGCGCCTCCCCTTCCAGCGGGGCCAGTTCGTAGGTGAAAGCCCCTTGCCGGTGGGTCCCGGCGCGCAGCGGCAGCGGCTCGTGCGGCCCGTCGCCGAGCCCGGCGTCGACGAAGTACTCCTCGCCCTCCACCTTCACCGTCAGCGCGAGGTGGTCGCCGCTCACATCGCGCCGCTCGCGGTCCGCCGGCCCGAGCACGCCCGCGAGGTGCCGTGTCACCTCGTACCCGAGGGACTCCAGGAGCAGCGCGAAGGCCCCGTTGAGGTGGAAGCAGTAGCCGCCGTGCCCGGCGGCGAAGCGGCGCACCGACAGCTCGGGCGCGATGCCGGCCGGCCGGCCGAGCTGGATGTCGACGTTCTCGTACGGAATGCGCTCGAGGTGGGCGCGCTGGAGGGCGAAGAGCGCCTCGGCGGTCGGCCGGGGCGGCCGTGCGAATCCGAGCCGCCGGAGGTAGCCGTGGAATCCTTCGAAGCCGTCGCCTATGCGTGGGGTCATCCCCGCACCCTAGGCGCAAACCGCCTTCCGGCTCCTCGGAGTTGTCACTTGTCGATGTCGCCGACGACGAAGAACAGCGAGCCGAGGATCGCCACCATGTCCGCGACCAGCGTGCCCGGCAGCAGCACCGACAGCGCCTGGATGTTGTTGTACGAGGCCGAGCGCAGCTTCAGCCGGTACGGGGTCTTTTCGCCCTTGGACACCAGGTAGTAGCCGTTGATGCCGAGCGGGTTCTCGGTCCAGGCGTACGTGGCGCCCTCGGGCGCCTTCAGCACCTTCGGCAGGCGCTGGTTGATCGGCCCGGGCGGCAGCTGCGCCATCCGGTCCAGGCAGGCCTCGGCGAGGTCGAGGGAGTTGTGGGTCTGGTCGAGCAGGCACTCGAAGCGGGCCAGGCAGTCGCCCTCCTTGCGGGTGACGACCTTCAGGACGTCCTGCAGCTCGCCGTAGGCCAGGTACGGCTCGTCGCGGCGCAGGTCGAAGTCGACGCCGGAGGCGCGGGCGATCGGGCCGGAGACCCCGTACGCGTGCACCGCCTCCGCCGACAGGACGCCGACGCCGCGGGTGCGGCCGCGGAAGATCTCGTTGCCGTGGACCAGCTTGTCGTACACGTCCATGCGGGTGCGGACGTCGGCGATCGCGGCGCGCGCCCGGCCGAGCCAGCCGGCCGGCAGGTCCTCCTTGAGGCCGCCGACGCGGTTGAACATGTAGTGCATGCGGCCGCCGGAGATCTCCTCCATGACCGCCTGGAGCTCCTCGCGCTCGCGGAACGCGTGGAAGATCGGGGTGATTCCGCCCAGTTCGAGGGGGTACGACCCGAGGAACATCAGGTGGTTCAGCACCCGGTTCAGCTCGGCGAGCAGGGTCCGCATCCACACGGCCCGCTCGGGGACCTCCATGCCGAGCATCCGCTCGACCGCCATGACCACGCCGAGCTCGTTGGAGAACGCCGACAGCCAGTCGTGGCGGTTGGCCAGCATCACGATCTGCCGGTAGTCCCGGGCCTCGAACAGCTTCTCCGCGCCGCGGTGCATGTAGCCGACCACCGGCTCGGCGCTGACGATCCGCTCCCCGTCCAGGACGAGGCGCAGGCGCAGCACGCCGTGCGTGGAAGGGTGCTGCGGTCCGATGTTGAGCACCATGTCCGTGCTCTCCGCCGCGCCGCCGATTCCGACCGTGGTCTCCGTCATGCGGGCATTCTCGCAGCCCTAGGGTGGGGGCATGGAAACGGGGACGAAGGGTGAGACGAGCCACCCCGAGTGGGTGCGGCTGCCCGGCGGACTGCTGCGGCTGAGGCGACTGCTGCTGGTGCTGTGGACGGTGCCGCTCACCGCCGTCACCGCCCTCGTGCCCGGGCTGCTGGCCGGCCCCGCCTGGGCGGCCTGCGGGCTCCTCTGGCTCGCCGTCCTGGCCTGGGGGTGGGTGCTGCTCGGCCGGAACTGGCGGTCCTGGCGGTACGCCGAGCGCGCCGACGACCTGCTGATCAGCCGGGGCGTGCTGTGGCAGGAGCAGACCGTGGTCCCGTACGGGAGGATGCAGCTGGTCGAGGTGGCCTCGGGCCCGCTGGAGCGGCGCTTCGGGCTGGCCTCCGTACAGCTGCACACGGCGGCCGCGGCGACCGACGCGAAGATCCCCGGTCTCGCGCCCGCCGAGGCCGAGCGGCTGCGGGACCGGCTGACGGAGCTGGGCGAGGCAAGGTCGGCGGGCCTGTGACCGCAGACCCCCTCGACAGCGGCGCCGGCGCTGCACATGCCGCCTTGGGCGCCGGCACCGATACCGGCACCGGCACCGATACCGGCACCGGCACCGCCGCCGAGCGGCGGCTGCACGTGCTCACCCCGCTGCGCCGCGCCTGGGTGCCGATCGCCGCGACCGGCGGCGCGGTCGTCCAGCAGGGCGAGCGGCTCTCCGAGTGGATCGGCGGCCTGACCCCCGCCCTGCAGCTGCTCTCCCTGGCCGCGCTCGTCCTGCTCTTCGGCCTCTACGGGTTCCTGAGCTGGTGGTCCACCCGTTACGCCGTCACCGACACCGAGCTGCGCATCCGCAGCGGCCTGGTCTTCCGGCGCACCGCGCACATCCGCCTGGACCGCATCCAGGCCATCGACGTCACCCGCCCGCTGCTGGCCCGGATCGCCGGGGTCGCCGCCCTCCGGCTCGACGTCATCGGCACCGAGGACAAGGACGAGCTGGCCTTCCTCGGCGAGCGGGAGGCCGCCGCCCTGCGCGCCGAGTTGCTGGCCCGGGCCGCCGGCTTCTCCCCGGAGCAGGCGGCGGCCGTCGGCGAGGCCCCGCAGCGGGAGCTGCTGCGGGTGCGCCCGCGCGACCTCGCCGTCTCCCTCGCGCTGACCCTGTCCGCCTGGTCGGCGCTGCCCGTGGTGGCCGCCGCCCCTGTGGTGGTCTGGTGGCTCAGCGACAACCCGTGGGCCGCCCTCGGCATCCTGCTGCCGCTCCTCGGCGGGGCCTGGGCGGGCACCGCCGGCCGCTTCATGGAGGAGTACGACTGGCGCGTCGCGGAGTCCCCTGACGGGCTGCGCCTGGACCACGGGCTGCTGGACCGGGCCCACGAGACGGTGCCGCCGGGGCGCGTGCAGTCCGTACGGATCGTGGAGCCGCTGCTGTGGCGGCGCCGCGGCTGGGTCCGCATCGAGCTGTCGGTGGCCGGCTCGAAGAACGGGGTGCTGGCCCCGGTGGCCCCGCGGGCCGAGGCGCAGGCGCTGATCGCCCGGGTCCTGCCGGGCGCCGACCGGGCCGCCCTGGTCTTCGCCCCGTCGCCGCGCCGCGGGGCGCGCTGGGTGGTGCCGCTGTGGTGGAGGGGCTACGGCCTGGCCGTCTCGCCGGAGGTGTTCGCGACCCGGCGCGGCCTGCTGTGCCGCCGCACGGAGATCGTCCCGCACGCCAAGGTGCAGAGCGTCCGCCTGACCCGGGGCCCGTGGCAGCGGGCCCGCGGCGTGGCCGACGTCCACGTGGACACCGGGGCCGACGCCACCGTCACCGCCCGGCTGCGGGCCGCCGACGAGGCCGCCGCCCTGCTGCACGCCCAGGCGGACCGCTCCCGCACCTCCCGTGCAGACGCCCGCCCGGACCGCTGGATGACGGGCCCGGGGGCCTGAACGCCCACCCCAGGGCTGCCCGCTAGCCGGCCCCGCCGCCCGCCCTGACCAGGCCGGACTCGTACGCGAGCACGACCACCTGCACGCGGTCGCGCAGGCTCAGCTTGGTCAGGATGCGGCCCACGTGTGTTTTGACCGTGGCCTCCGACAGGACCAGCCGGGCCGCGATCTCGCCGTTCGACAGCCCCTGCGCCACCAGCAGCATGACCTCGCGCTCGCGCTCCGTCAGCCGCTCGATCTCCTTGTTCTGCGGCTCCTGCGTGCTGGTCGGCAGCATCGGGGCGAACCGGTCCAGCAGCCGCCGCGTCGTGGACGGGGCCACCACCGCGTCACCGCTGTGCACCGAGCGGATCGCCGCCAGCAGCTCGCCCGGCGGCACGTCCTTGAGCATGAACCCGCTCGCGCCCGCCTTCAGCCCGGAGAACGCGTACTCGTCCAGGTCGAAGGTGGTCAGGATGATCACCTTGGGGTGCTCGTCGGGCTCGCAGATCCGCCGCGTGGCCTCGACCCCGTCCAGCCGCGGCATGCGCACGTCCATCAGCACCACGTCCACCTTCGTGGCCCGCAGCACCTCCAGGGCCTCCAGGCCGTCGCCCGCCTCCGCGACGACCTCCATGTCCGGCTGGGCCGCGAGCACCATCCGGAACCCCGTGCGCAGCAGCACCTGGTCGTCGACCAGCATCACTCGGATGGACATCAGTTACCTCGACCTCGTCACTTCTTCTTGAGGGGGAGCAGAGCGCTGATCCTGAAGCCTCCGCCCGGACGCGGGCCCGCGTCCAGGGTTCCGCCGACCATACCGACCCGCTCCCGCATGCCGATCAGCCCGTGCCCGGCGCCGTCCGCGCCGCCGTCCTCGTACAGCTCGTGCGCCGCGCCCCGGCCGTCGTCCTCGACGAGCAGGCCGAGCCCGTCGTCGAAGTAGACCAGCCGGACGCTCGCCCTGGCGTCCGGACCGCCGTGCTTGCGCGTGTTCGTCAGCGCCTCCTGCACGATCCGGTACGCGGTCAGCTCGACGCCGCTGGGCAGTTTGCGGGGCGCGCCCTCGACCTCGAAGTCCACGGTGAGGCCGGCCGCCCGCACCTGCTCCACGAGCACCTCGATCTGCTCGACGTCGGGCTGCGGCACGTAGTCCTCCGACTCCTGCGGCTCCCCGGTGCGCAGCACGCCCAGCAGGCGGCGCATCTCGGCCAGCGCCTGCCTGCCGGTGCCGGAAATGGTCTGCAGGGCCTCCTTGGCCTGTTCCGGCGCCACGTCCATCACGTACGCGGCGCCGTCCGCCTGCACCACCATCACCGACACGTTGTGCGCGACCACGTCGTGCAGCTCGCGGGCGATCCGCGCGCGCTCGGCGGCGACGGCCACCTTGGCCTGCGCCTCGCGCTCCTTCTCCAGGCGCTGGTTGCGCTCCACGAGCTGGGCGTAGTACGCCCGGCGGGTGCGCAGGGAGTCGCCCAGCACCCAGGCCAGGGCGAAGGGGACGATCGCGAAGAGCGTGAAGAAGACGTTGTCCACGGTGTCGCCCTTGTCCACGTGGAAGCGCAAGGCGTACAGGGGGGAGGCGGTCATCCCGATGGCGAACGCGGTACGGGAGAACCTGCGCGAGACCTCGGCGGACGCCGCCACCGTGTAGAGGATCATCAGCATGCCGAAGTCGCCCGAGTGGATCTCGGTGCCCGTCAGCAGCTGGTAGACGCCGGTGCCCACCGCCGTCCAGAACATCGGCTGCGTCCACCTGCGGCGCAGCGAGACGACGGCGCCCATCGCGAGCACCGAAGGGACGGCGAGCAGCTTGGCCGCCGCGCCGTACGCGCTGCTGCCGGTGACCTCCAGCATCGCGATCCCGCACAGGAGGACAGCCCAGAAGGTGTCGACGCCCGTCGGGTGTCTGCGGAGGAAGTCGTAGAGACGCTGCACGTAACCCAGAGTAGGCAAGGGAGAAAGGTGCTGGAGTCAACCACAGGGGCGATCCGTGATCCGGGGCCGTACTCCGCAAGGTGGAGGGCGAGCTTAGCCTGTGGGGGATGAGCACGCAGGGCACTCAGGGTGAAGACGGAACGCCGGTCCGCTGGCGGGCCGCGATGGAGCGGGCGCTGTACGTGCCGGGCGGCTTCTACGTGCGCCCCGGCGGGCCGGGCCCCGCGGGGCACTTCCGCACGTCCGTGCACGCCTCGGCGCTGTACGCGGGCGCGGTGGCGCGGCTGCTGTGCCGGGTGGACGCGCAGCTCGGGCACCCGGAGGGGCTCGACTTCGTCGACGTCGGGGCCGGGCGCGGGGAGCTGGCCGCCGGGGTGCTGGCGGCGCTGCCGGCCGGGACGGCCGCGCGGGTGCGGGTGTACGCGGTGGAGAAGGCGGCGCGGCCGGACGGGCTGGACCCGCGGATCCGGTGGGTGGCCGAGCCGCCGGCGGGGGCGGTGGGGCTGCTGTTCGCGAACGAGTGGCTGGACAACGTGCCGCTGGACGTGGCGCAGGACGGGCGGTACGTGCTGGTCGCCGCGGACGGGAGCGAGAGCCCGGGCGGGGCGCTGGACGCGGGTGACCGGGCGTGGGTCGAGCGGTGGTGGCCCGGCGGGGGGCGGGTGGAGATCGGGAGGGCGCGGGACGAGGCGTGGGCGGCTGCCGTTGCGTGCCTTGCGGCGGGGGTTGCCGTTGCCGTGGACTACGCCCACACCCTGGCCGGCGGGCGGCCGGTGTACGGCACCCTGGCCGGGTTTCGGGAGGGGCGGGAGGTGGCGCCCGTGCCGGACGGGAGCTGTGACGTCACGGCGCACGTGGCGCTGGATTCCTGCGCGGGGGCCGGCGCCGTGCTGCTGACGCAGCGCGAGGCGTTGGCGCAGCTCGGCGTCTCGGGCGCCCGTCCGCCGCTGTCCCTCGCCGCGGCGGATCCCGCGGGCTACGTCCGCGCCCTCGCGTCGGCCGGCGAGGCCGCGGAGCTCACCGCCCGGGGCGGCCTGGGCGACTTCGTCTGGCTGGCCGAGGGCGTCGGCGGCATCCCCGCCTGGCCCCTCTGACCCGGGCGCCGCCGCCGGTTGCCGCCGGTTGCCGCTGCGCGGAGCCGGTTCCCCTCCCCGCCCCTTCCCGAAATGCTTCACACGCCGGCGGGGCTGACTTCAGCCCGCGCGGCGTTTGAGCGCACCGGGCGCGGAGCGCACGGAACGGGGTCCGGGGCGGAGCCCGCCACGCGGCGGAGCCGCACATCCGGCACAGCGGGAAGGGGCGGGTAGGGGACCGGCTCCGCGCAGCGGGAGCCAGGTGGCTACTCGGTGGCCTCGTGGGCGTGGCCCTCGCGGAGGCCGCCGCCGCTGCCGGCGGAGCCATCCGTCGGCGCGGAAGTGACCGGGCGGCTCAGCGGAGCCAGGTCGTACGCGTAGTGGCCCACCGCGTTCGCGATGACGTCGACGTTGATGTCCAGCGCCTTCTGGTTGATGTTCGCGATCGTGTCGCCCTTGCCGTGGTAGTTCACGTCGTACGCGACACCCGCCTCACCGCCGAACTTCACCGCCTGCGCGGCCGTCTTGATGCCCTCGGCCCCGGTGTCGGTGCCGCCCGACGGAATGCCCGCCTCGATGAACGGCCCGTAGTCGGAGCGGCCGGTGAAGTCCGAGCCCTCGTGCGGGATGCCCTGCGCGTCGAGGAAGTCGGTGATGCCCTTCTCCAGTTGGGCGGAGCCCTCGGGGCCGGGGCCCGAGCCGACGTGGTCGGAGTCGTCGCCGTCGTAGACGAAGTACGCCGCGTTCGGCGAGGCGATCATGTCGAAGTTCAGGTAGAGCTTGATCTGCTTCTTCTGCGCGTCCGTGAGCCCGCCCACGTACGCCTCGGAGCCGAGCAGGCCGAACTCCTCCGCCGACCACCAGGCGAACTTCACCTTGTTCTTGATCTTCTTCTGGTCGCCCGCGAGCCGCTGCGCGACCTGGAGGATGCCGGCCGAGCCCGAGCCGTTGTCGTTGATGCCGGGGCCGGCGGCCACCGAGTCCAGGTGCGAGCCGAGGAAGACCGTGTTGTTCTCGTCGCCGCCTTGCGTCTCCGCGATCACGTTGAACGTCTTGCGGTTCTCGCGGAACTCGCGGATGTCCAGGGTGACCTCGACCGGCCCGGCCGCGGCCTCGGCGGCGAGCTTCTCGCCCTCGGCCTTGGTGATGCCGCCGGTCGGGACCTTCCCGGCGTTGGCGTCGCCGAGGGTGCCGTTGAGGGCGCCGTCGGTGTTGTTGTAGATGACCGCCCCGACGGCGCCGGCCGCCGCCGCGTTGGCCTGCTTGACCGCGAAGGTGCAGCCGCCGCGCCGGATCAGCGCGATCTTCCCGGTGAAGGCGCCCGCGGCGAAGTCCTCGGGCTGGCAGCCGGTGGTGTTGTCCGCGTCGACCGGGACGGCGGCGATCCGGGCCGTCACCCCGTCCGCCGGGCCGCTCGCGGTGTACGTCATCAGCTTGATCGGGACGTCCCGCCCGCTCGCGCCGTTCACCTTCAGCGTCTCGGCGATGGTCTCCACGTACACGAACTCGAACTCGTTGCGCGAGACCTTGTACCCGGCGGCCTTCATCACCGCCTCGACGTACTGGGCGGACTGCACGTGGCCCTTCGAACCCGCCACGCGCGTGCCGTTGTTGTAGTCGGCGATGGACTGGAAGACCTTCAGGTGGTTGTTGGCGCCTTTGCCGGTGGAGTCCTTGACCAGCTTCCTGGCCAGGGCGTCGCCCCGGGCGGTATCGCTTGCCGGGCTGCCCGTGGCGCCGGCCGGTCCGGCCAGCATCAGCGGGGAGACGAGGGCGGCGGCCGCGAGAGCAGAGGTTGCGGCGGCTATACGGCGTGAGGGCATGAAGGTCCTTCCACGACAGGTGCGAGCTGGCAGACGGAAGCGATGCGCGGTACGTGGGGGGAGTGGTGGACGCACGGTATAGACCTGCGGGCGGATCTGGCCAGACCTTGAACTGATTCCGGTTCGTGAATTCCGTATATCGGTGCGTACGCGCCGTCGGAATCCGGCCGGCTCCGCTCTTCCCGCCTAGCGCAGGATGCCTTCGATGAAATCCGGGCCTATCCGGGCGACCACGCCCAGATCCAACTGGTGCTGGGCATAACGGCCCTGACGCCGCGTGTGCAGCAGGCCCGCCTTCTTCAGCGCCGACAGGTGCCGGGAGACCTCCGGCGGGGTGATCCCGTGGACGGTGGCCAGCTCGCTCGTGGTGTACGGCGCGCGGGCCAGGCTGCGGCACAGCATCATCCGCATCGGGTGGGCCAGGGCTTCCATCCGCCGCTGGAGCAGCTCGACCGAACCGGAAGACGGCAGTTCGGGGGAGCGCAGCGGGTAGTGGATCACCGGCCGCCAGCCGGGGGCGTGCAGCACCAGCAGGTGCGGCCAGCCGAAGTGCGTCGGCACGAAGACGAGGCCGGCGCCTATCTCGGGATCGGTCGCGGTGGCCTGCCCGGTGACCATCTTGTCGGCGGTGATGACGGTGCGCGCCTCGTCGACGCTGAGGGCGCCGGAGACCTCCCTCAGCACCGCGGGCAGCCCCTTGCGCCGCAGCACCTCGGTCTTGTGCCGGGCGTCGGCGGTCTGCTCGGGCTCGATGCGCCGCCAGGTCTCGCCGAAGAAGGCCTCGTCGCAGTCCTCCAGCAGCCGCCGCATCCACACCCGTACGGCCGCGGTGTCGTCCAGGAGCCGCCGGGAGAACTCCAGCCGGCCGGGCCCGCGGGCCGCCGCGGTCTCCAGCACCTTGGCGCGGGCGCCGGCATCGGTCAGCGGGGACGGCCCGCCGCCCTCGTTGTACAGGGCCAGCCAGCAGTGCTCCAGGGCGGCCATCACGAACCGCTCGTCGTCCAGCCGGTCGAGTACGTCGAGCTCCTCGGCCAGCGTCGCGGCGGGCCGGCCGGTGCCGCCGGGGACCCCGGCGAAGGGCATGAAGATGTCGGCGAAGGAGGAGCGCCACATGAAGTCGCCCTCCAGCAGCCGGTCCGCGAGGCACGGGTCGAGGGATGCCGCGGTGGCGGCGGTCCAGGAGGCGAGGCCGGGGTGGTGGGCGGGCTGCGAGAGCGCGTGCAGGGTCATGCAGAGCTCGGCGAGCGGAGAGGGGGCGAAGGTGATGCTCTCCTCGGGGAGCCCGGCGATGTCGATCGTGACGCTCATCGGGCCATTCTGGCCGGTCCACCCCGCCCCCGGGCGCACCGCGGCGCCCGCGGCGGGGCGCCCGCGGGCGGTGCCGCCCCGCCGGTGAGCCGGGCGACGGCGCCACCGCCCGGATCGGCGCGCCCGGGGCCCGCCTCCCGGGCTCCGGTGCCGCGGCTTCCGTGCTGGTCAGGACGTCGATTGACGGCGGGCGTCAATCGACGAGCGGGCCGGGCCGCAAGGGTTCAGGGTGGAGGGATGACAGCGATCGAGCAGTACCTCATCGACACCTACCGGGCGTCCCAGCACGGCGACCCCCTGCCCCCGCCGCCGGGCCGCGACGACGTCGCCGTCCTGCGCGCGGCCCGCACCTACGAGCAGTTCCGGGCGGTCCTGGACGGGCGGGCGGCGCACCACCCCTGGCGCGCCGCCCTCCGCCGCCTGCTCACCCGGCCCCGGCCCTGCTGAAAGGGCCCGGACCGGAGCACCTCAGGCGAAGTTCGGCGCGTTGCGCTCGTAGACCAGGCGCAGCCCGATCAGGGTGAGCCACGGCTCGTGGTCGTCTATCACCGACGACTCGCCCAGCACCATCGGCGCCAGACCGCCGGTGGCGATGACCCGGACGTCGTCCGGGTCGCCGTGCGGGCCGGCCAGCTCCCGCGCCATGCGGGTCACGACCCCGTCGACCTGCCCCGCGAACCCGTACACCACGCCCGACTGCATCGCCTCGACCGTCGACTTGCCGATCACGTGCCGCGGCCGGGCGAGCTCGATCTTGCGCAGCTGCGCGCCCCGTACGCCGAGGGCCTCCATCGAGATCTCGATGCCCGGGGAGATCACCCCGCCCACGTACTCGCCCTTCGCCGACACCGCGTCGAACGTGGTCGCCGTACCGAAGTCGACCACGATCGCCGGCCCGCCGTAGAGCTCGACCGCCGCGACCGCGTTGATGATGCGGTCCGCGCCGACCTCCTTGGGGTTGTCCATCAGGATCGGCACGCCCGTCTTGATGCCCGGCTCGACCAGCACCGCCGGCACGTCCCCGTAGTAGCGGCGCGTCACCTCGCGCAGCTCGTGCAGGACCGACGGCACCGTCGAGCAGATCGCGATGCCGTGGATGCCGTCGCCCAGCTCGCTGCCGAGCATCGGGTGCATGCCCATCAGGCCCTGCATCAGGACGGCCATCTCGTCGGCCGTGCGCCGCGGGTCGGTCGAGATGCGCCAGTGCTCGACGATCTCGGCGCCGTCGAACAGGCCGAGCACCGTGTGCGTGTTGCCGACGTCGATGGTGAGCAGCACCGGTTACACCGCCTCGCGCAGGTCGAGGCCGATGTCCAGGATGGGCGAGGAGTGGGTGAGCGCGCCGACGGCCAGGAAGTCCACGCCCGTCTCGGCGTACGCCCGCGCGGTCTCCAGGGTGAGCCGACCGGAGGACTCCAGCGCGGCCCGGCCGGCCACCAGCGTGACGGCCTCCTCGGTCTCCGGGACGGTGAAGTTGTCCAGCAGGATCAGGTCGGCACCCGCGTCGATGACCGCGCGGACCTGGTGCATCGTGTCGACCTCGACCTCGATCGGCAGCTCCGGGTACGCCTCGCGCACGGCCCGGAACGCCTCGGCGACCCCGCCCGCCGCGATGACGTGGTTGTCCTTGACCAGCGCCGCGTCCGACAGGGACATGCGGTGGTTCACGCCGCCGCCGCAGCGCACCGCGTACTTCTCCAGCGAGCGCAGGCCCGGAGTCGTCTTGCGGGTGTCGCGGACCTTGGCCTTGGTGCCCTCCAGCACGTCCGCCCAGCGGCGGGTCGCCGTCGCGATGCCGGACAGCCGGCACACGATGTTCAGCGCGCTGCGCTCGGCGGTCAGCAGGTCGCGGGTGCGGGCCCGCACCGACAGCAGCACATCGCCCTTCTTCACGCTGTCGCCGTCCTCGGCGTGCCGCTCCACCTCGAAGGCCTCGGTGCACACCACCGAGAACACGGCCTCGGCGATCCGCAGACCGGCCACGACGCCGTCCTCGCGGGCGACGAAGTCCGCGATGGCCTCGGCCTCCTCGGGGACCGTCGCGACCGTGGTCACGTCCTCCCCGCCGTCGAGGTCCTCGGCCAGCGCCATGTGCGCGATGTCCTCGACCTCGACGGGGTCGAGGCCGGCGTCGGTCAGCAGCTGGGCGAGGGCCGGGTCCAGGCCGCTCTGCTCGCCGTCGCCGCAGCCGCAGTCGTCGCCGCAGCCGCCTTCGTTCTGGTCGATCAGGGGGAGTTCGGGGGTGCTCACGATGACTGCTCCTGGCTCAGGGGGTGCTGTACGGACGGGAGGTCCGCGGAGTCGGTGGGGGTGACGACCAGGGCCCGCCTCTCGGTGGCGGACAGCCGGACGACGAGGTGGCGGCGCCAGGCGGCGTCGTCGCGGTCGGGGAAGTCCTCGCGCCAGTGGCAGCCGCGGGTCTCCTCGCGCCGCAGGGCGGCGGCGACCAGCACCCGGGCCACGCACAGCAGGTTGGTGGCCTCCCAGGTCTCGGTGCCCGGCACGGCCGTCTTGCCCTCGGTCTCCAGGGCGGTGAGGGCGGTCGCGTACAGGTCCTCCAGGGCGGCCGCGGCCTCCTGCAGGGACGCGGCCGAGCGGAGCACGCCCGCGCCCTGCGTCATGATGCGCTGGACCTCGTACCGCGCCTCGGCGGGCTGCAGCGGGCCGGTCGACGGCACCGGTATGCCCGGCCCGCTGCCCGAGGCGGCGCTGCGGACGATGTCCGCGGCGATCCGCTCGGCGAAGACCAGGCCCTCCAGCAGGGAGTTGGACGCCAGCCGGTTCGCGCCGTGCACACCGGTGCAGGCGACCTCGCCGCACGCGTACAGGCCGGGAACCGTGGTCCGCCCGTGCAGGTCGGTGCGGACACCGCCGGACGCGTAGTGCGCGGCCGGGGCCACCGGGATCGGCTCGGTCACCGGGTCGATGCCGTGCGCCCGGCAGGCGGCCAGGATGGTCGGGAAGCGCTGCTCCCACATCTCGGCGCCGAAGTGCCGGGCGTCGAGGTACATGTGCTGCGCGCCCTGCTCCTGCATGCGGCGCATGATGCCCTTGGCGACGATGTCGCGCGGCGCCAGCTCGGCCAGCTCGTGCGCGCCCAGCATGAAGCGGACGCCGTCCGCGTCGACCAGGTGCGCGCCCTCGCCGCGGACCGCCTCCGACACCAGCGGCTGCTGGCCCTCCGCCTCCGGGCCGAGGAACAGCACCGTCGGGTGGAACTGCACGAACTCCAGGTCCGAGACCTCGGCCCCGGCGCGCAGCGCGAGCGCCACGCCGTCGCCGGTGGACACCGACGGGTTCGTGGTCGCGGAGAACACCTGCCCCATGCCGCCGGTCGCCAGGATCACGGCCGGCGCGTGGACGGCGCCGACGCCGTCGTGCTGGCCCTCGCCCATCACGTGCAGGGTGACGCCGGCCGTACGGCCCTCGGCGTCCTGCAGCAGGTCCAGGACCAGCGCGTTCTCCACCGTACGGATACCGGCGGCCTGCACCGCCTCGACCAGCGCGCGGGAGATCTCCGCGCCCGTCGCGTCGCCGCCGGCGTGCGCGATGCGGCGCCGGTGGTGGCCGCCCTCGCGGGTCAGCTCGATCTCGCCGGTCTCGGCGGAGGTGTCGAAGACGGCCCCCGTCTCGATCAGCCGGCGCACCGCGTCCGGCCCCTCGGTCACCAGCAGCCGGACCGCCGCCTCGTCGCACAGGCCGGCGCCCGCGACCAGGGTGTCGTCCAGGTGCTGCTCGGGGGTGTCGCCCTCGCCGAGGGCCGCGGCGATCCCGCCCTGCGCCCAGCGCGTCGAGCCGTCGTCCAGCCGGGCCTTGGTGACCACGACCGTACGGCGGCCCGCGGCGGCGCAGCGCAGCGCGGCGGTCAGGCCCGCCACGCCGGAGCCGACGACCACGACGTCGGCCTCGACGGCCCAGCCGGGGGCGGGGGCGTGCAGCCGTATGCCGGTACCGGCGGGGCCTGTGCCTGGGGTGCTCACGAGTGTGCTCCGAACTCCAATGGGATGTTGTCGATCAGCCGCGTCGAGCCGACCTTCGCGGCGACGGCCAGCACGGCCCGTCCGGTGAAGTCGGGGCCGACGTCGGTGAAGTCCTGCGGGTCCACCAGGGCCAGGTAGTCCAGGACCAGCGGCGGCTCGTGCCGGCCCGCCTCCTCCAGGACGTGCCGGGCCGCGGCCCGTACGGCGTCCGGCAGCCCGGTCCCGGCGGCGGACACGGCGTGCGCGTCCGCCGAGGCCCGGATCTCCCCGAGCCGCGCCAGGGCGGTCGCCCGCTCGTCGCTGGCCGGGTTGGCCTCGGCGCGGGCCCGCAGCGCGGCCTGCGCGGCGAGCCGGTCCCGGCCCGCGAACAGGGCGCGCGACAGGGCCAGCGCGGTGCGCCGCTCCGGGGTGGACAGGTAGCGGTTGCGGGAGGACAGCGCGAGACCGTCCTCCTCGCGGACGGTCGGTACGCCGACCACCTCGACCGGGAAGTTCAGGTCGGTCACCATCCGCCGGATCAGCGCCAGCTGCTGGGCGTCCTTCTGCCCGAACAGCGCCACGTCGGGCCGGGTGAGGTGGAGCAGCTTGGCGACGACGGTCAGCATCCCGTCGAAGTGCCCGGGCCGGGTCGCGCCCTCCAGGCGGCCGCCCATCGGGCCGGCGCTGATGCGGACCTGCGGGTCGCCGCCGGGGTACACCTCCTCGACGGCCGGCGCGAACACGGCGTCGGCGCCCGCCGCACGGGCGATCTCCAGGTCGGCGTCGAGGGTGCGCGGGTAGCGGTCGAGGTCCTCGTTCGCCCCGAACTGCAGCGGGTTGACGAACACGGTCACCACGACCTGCCCCGTGGGGCCGGCCTGCGCCCGCGCCGCCCGGACCAGCGTGGCGTGCCCCTCGTGCAGGGCGCCCATCGTCATCACGACGGCGCGCGGACCGGAACCCGAGCGCGGGAGTTTGGCCAGCTCCTCCGCGGTGTCGATCAGCAGCAGCTCGTGGCTCACCGGCCGTCGCTCCTTCCGGCGCCGTCCGCGCCGCCGTCTCCGGGCGCGGTGTCCACGCCGTCCGCAGTGTCCGCCAGGACCCCGAGGAGGTCCTCGGCGAGCTCCGGCTTGAGCAGGCCGTGCGCGAGGGCCCGGTCCGCGGTGGTACGGGCCATCGCCAGATAGCCGGCGACCGTGCCCGGCGCGTGCTTGCGCAGCTCCGACACGTGTGCCGCGACCGTGCCCGCGTCGCCGCGGGCCACCGGGCCGGTCAGCGCCGCGTCACCCGAGCGCAGGGCGTTGTCCAGGGCCGCGCCCAGCAGCGGGCCGAGCATCCGGTCGGGGTGCCCCACGCCCGCCTTGTGCAGCAGCTCCATCGCCTGGGCGACCAGGGTGACCAGGTGGTTCGCGCCGAGCGCCAGGGCCGCGTGGTACAGCGGGCGGGCGCCCTCGGCGATCCACTCGGGCTCCCCGCCCATCTCGATGACCAGCGCCTCCGCGGCCAGCCGGAGCTCCTCGGGGGCCGTCACGCCGAAGGAGCAGCCGGCCAGGCGCTGCACGTCGACCTCGGTGCCGGTGAACGTCATCGCGGGGTGCAGCGCCAGCGGCAGCGCGCCCGCCCGCCGAGCCGGGTCGAGCACCCCGGCCCCGTACCGGCCGGAGGTGTGCACGAGCAGCTGCCCGGGCCGCACCGCCCCCGTGTCGGCGAGCCCCTGCACCAGCGCGGGCAGCGCGTCGTCGGGCACGGTCAGCAGCACCAGGTCGGCCCGTTCGAGCACCTGCGCCGGGGTGACGAGCGGCACGTCGGGCAGCATCCGTTCCGCGCGCCGGCGGGAGGCGTCGGAGACGCCGGAGACGGCCACCGGGCGGTGGCCGGCCAGCTGCAGGGCGCGCGCCAGCGCGGGGCCGACCCGGCCGGCCCCGACGACGCCGACGGTCAGCCGGGCGGGTCGGGCGGACGGATCCCGGGGTTCCGTCTGATGGGGTGCGTTCACGCGGGTAGGGCCTTCCGTTCCAGTCCGCGGGGGGTACCGGACGATACGCCGCCATGCTAGCCCCTGGGCGAAGACGGCGATCAGCGATGATCTGGGTCATGACGGACGACATCGAACGGGCGAACCGGCTGGTGGAGGCGGCCCGCAGGGCCGAGCGCACCCTGTGGCGCGGCGTGCGCGAGGCCACCGTCGGCGAGCTGCTCGCGGGACTGGCCGCACCCGATCCCGACGAGCCGGCCGACCTGTACGGCGACGGCATCGTGACCCGGCTCGAGGAGCGGGTCGCCGAGCTGCTGGGCACGCAGGACGCCGCCTTCTTCCCCTCGGGCACCATGGCCCAGCAGATCGCCCTGCGCTGCTGGGCCGGCCGCACCGGGAACCCGCTGGTCGCCCTGCATCCGCGCAGCCACCCCGAGCTGTGGGAGGGCGGCGCGCTGCCCGTGGTCTCCGGCCTGCGCACGGTCCACCCGACGCGGGAGCCGCGCCAGCCGACGCCCGAGGAGATCGCGGAGCTGGCCGAGCCCTTCGGCACCCTGATGCTGGAGCTCCCGCTGCGCGACGCGGGCTTCCTCCTGCCCTCGTGGGAGGAGCTGGAGCAGCTCGTCGCGGCGGCCCGGGACCGCGACGCGGTGGTCCACTTCGACGGGGCCCGGCTGTGGGAGTCCACCGTCCACTTCGGCCGGAGCCTGCCGGAGATCGCCGGGCTCGCGGACTCCGTCTACGTCTCGTTCTACAAGTCGCTCGGCGGCCTCAGCGGGGCCGCCCTGGCCGGACCGTCCGCCCTGGTCGAGGAGGCCAGGGTCTGGCGGCACCGCTACGGCGGCCAGGTCTTCCGCCAGTTCCCGCAGGCCCTGTCGGCGCTGGCCGGGCTGGAGCGGGAGCTGCCGCTGCTGCCCTCGTACGTGGCGCACGCGCGGGTGGTGGCGGACGCCCTGGCCGAGGGCTTCGCCGCGGCCGGGATCCCGTGGTCCCGGATCCACCCGGGGGTCCCGCACACGCACCAGTTCCAGGTGTGGCTGCCGTACGAGCCGGCCCGGCTGACCGAGGCCGGGATCCGGCTCGCGGAGGAGACCGGCACCGTCCTGTTCCGCACCTGGTCGCCGGGCCCCGTCCCGGGCCTGGCGGTCACCGAGGTCACGGTCGCCGAGCCGGCCCTGACCTGGACCGCCGAGGACGTCGTGAAGTCCGTGGCGGCCTTCTTGGCCCGCCTGTAGCGCCCGCCCCGACGCACCGAATTCGGCCGAAGTGGCCGACTCCCAGGCGCCTCGGGGTTACCGTCCCACCACGGGAAGTACCAACCCGTCCCTCGGAGGAGAGACACCATGACCGCTCACCCCGCCTGGAAGAAGTCCTCGTACTGCCTCGAGGGCGACGCCTGCGTCTATGTGGCGGCGGCCCCCGGCCACCTGGTCCGAGTCGCCGACCGCGCCGACCCGGCCCACCTGATCCTGGCCACGACCCAAACGGCCTGGGCAGACTTCCTGGAAGCCGTAAAGAAATCCGGCTGACGCCTGACGGCTCGCCCAATCCGGCCCCGCCCAATCAGCCCCGCCGGCGTTTGAGGCACCCTCCCGGCCCCGCGGGCGAGGCGACCCTCCCAGCCCCGCCGGCGTTTGAGGCGAACGGGGTCCGGGGCGGAGTCCCGGGATACGGAGAAAGGGCGGGGCGGGGAGCAGCTCCGCGCAGCGGCAAGCGCCACCCGGCAACCGCACCCCACACCCCACACCCCGCACCACCAGGCACACCCCCGCCGCGCCGGTAACGCCACGGTCAGGGAATTTTGTCCGATTAGCGCGTATCTTCGGCGCATGCCCACGCCATACGGATCCCGCGGCGGCATGGCGTTCAGCGCCGCCGAACTGCGCGTGCTCAGGCGCACCCTCGCCGCCGCCCTCCAGTCCTCCACGGCCCCCCTGACGGCCGCAGAGGTCCAGGACTGCCTGCACCTCGCCCAGTCCGTGGACGACGCGGCCCAGGAGGCGGCACGGCTCAGAGCGTTCCTCCTCGCCGACCTCGCCCGCTACCGCAGCGCCCTGCCCGGCAGCCTCGCCGGCTACCTGGAGCTGTTCCAGGACGCCCTGGCCGCCGGCTACGAGCCCGCGCCCGACGACCTGGCGGCGCTGCGCGCCCTGCGCGCGAACCCGGTCGCGGCGGCGCTGCTGGAACGGGCCCAGGCCCTGGCCGAACGCTCCCTCAGACGCCGCCTGGCAGTCGGCCGCGTGGGCGCCGGCGCCGCCCGGCCGGCAGCCTGCCCCCCGCCTCCCCGCACCCGCCTGCTGGCCCTGCCCGGCGGCCGCGAGGAGCCACGCACCGGCCAGGCCGGCCACCCCGTCGGCCGCATCCCCTCCGCGGCGGCGGCCGCCGGCCCCGAGCGCCGCCCGGCCCCGGGCCCCACCGGCCCGAACCCGGGCCGCACCCCCTCCCCGAAGCAGCCCCAGGCCCCGACCCCGAAGCCGGCCCCGGCCCCGGCCCCGGCGCCGGCACCCTCCCGCCCCGTCCCGACCCCCGGCGAGGTGTTCCCGCCGCGCCGCAAGCCGGCCCCGCCCCCGGCGGCCGGGCTGGCGGCCGGGTAGCTACGCTGTGGGCATGGACTACGTTTCCGCGCTCGTTCCCCCCGTCGTGATGGCCGCGTTCTTCATCGGCCTCGTCGTGACGATCGTGAAGAGCCAGGGCGGCGCCAACAAGGCCAAGGAGGACGCGGCGGTCGACGCCGTGCTCTCCCGCGCCGAGGCCACCCGGCAGAGCACGCCCCGCTCCTGACGGGGCAATGCCCGACGGGCGTGCGGCTTTCGAGCCGTACGCCCGATTTTTGTTGCGCGTTGCCGACCGATGAGCCGGGCAATTCGGCACAACCGGCACTATCGTGCTGTTTGTGCCTCGCCCCTTGGGAGAACTCGAAGACGCCGTCATGACGCGGGTGTGGCAGTGGAACCGCCCGGTCACCGTTCGGGAAGTCCTGGAAGACCTCCAGCAGGAACGGTCCATCGCCTACACGACGGTCATGACGGTTATGGACAATCTCCATCAGAAGGGCTGGGTCCGCCGGGAAGCCGAAGGCCGGGCCTATCGATATACGGCGGTCTCCACCCGCGCCGCCTACTCGGCCGCACTGATGAACGAAGCCTGGTCGACGAGCGACAACCCGGCGGCCGCCCTCGTGGCCTTCTTCGGCATGATGTCCGCGGAACAGCGCGAAGCCCTTCGCGACGCCATCCGCATCGTCCAGCACGACGACGAGTCATCACCCGACTCCGCACCGTCCGCGGAAGCCACTTCTCCCGAAGCGGCCCCTGAAGCGGCCCCTGAACCGGCCTCCGAAGCCGGCCCGGAAGCAGCTCCGGAAGCCCCGGCCGGGAGCCCTCCCCCGGAAGGGGACTCCGCCGGGCGAGGGCCCGGACCGGGGCGATAGCGTCCGGGCATGGCCGAGATTTCCGCTGCACCTGCAAAAACGGTGACCATCCGCCGTGCCCGTACCGGTGATGTTCGCGAGCTCCGCCGCCTGCTCGACCAGTACGTGCAGCAGCGGATCCTCCTCGACAAAGCCCCCGTGACCCTTTACGAGGACATCCAGGAGTTCTGGGTCGCGGAACGGGACTCCGACGGCCAGGTGGTGGGCTGCGGAGCTCTCCACGTGATGTGGGAAGACCTCGCCGAAGTCCGCACTCTCGCCGTCGACCGCGAGTTGAAGGGCGCGGGAGTCGGCCATCAGCTCCTGCGCCAGTTGTTGGCCACCGCCCGCGAGCTCGGGGTCCGCAGGGTTTTCTGCCTGACCTTCGAAGTGGACTTCTTCGCGAAGCACGGCTTCGTCGAGATCGGCGAGACCCCGGTCGAGACCGATGTGTACATGGAGCTCCTGCGTTCCTATGACGAGGGCGTCGCCGAGTTCCTCGGTCTCGAACGAGTGAAGCCGAACACCTTGGGCAACAGCCGGATGCTTCTGCACCTCTGAACGATCACGGCGGCTTTTCCCGGGCTCCACGCACCTGTGGCCTATGTCCGAATCGCGCACGTTTCCCTCCTCGTTGCGGTCCTGAACCTCTCCCGGGGGGTTTGTGTTTTCCAGGCAAAAGCGGTTTCCTTTCCGCGTACTGCTTTTCGATGAAAGGAAATCCGGTGGCACAGAAGGTTCAGGTCCTTCTTGTCGACGACCTCGACGGTGGCGAGGCGGACGAGACCGTGACGTTCGCTCTGGATGGCAAGACCTACGAGATCGACCTCACCACCGCCAACGCGGAAAAGCTCCGTGGTCTGCTCGAGCCGTACACCAAGGGCGGCCGCCGCACCGGTGGCCGTGCCGCCGCGGGCCGTGCCAAGGGCCGCGCCGCTGCGAGCTCCGGCAACCCGGACACCGCCGAGATCCGCGCGTGGGCCAAGGCGCAGGGGATGAACGTCAACGACCGCGGGCGCGTCCCGGCGGAGATCCGCGAGGCCTACGAGAACGCCAAGGGCTGACCCCGCAGGGGTGTACGCCGCCTCAGGCGCGCCCGGTGGCACTCGGTGGCCGCCGCCGCGACCAGGCGTACGAGATCGGGCCCGACGGCCTCCCGTCGGGACCCGCCGCCCTGCCCGGGGCCGGGCAGGGCGGGCAGCAGCGCCTCGCACCCCGGCTCGGGGGGTCGCAGCCACACGGCGGCCCCCCGGGGACTTCCCTGCAGGTCCTCCCGGCCGGGAGGGACCGGGGCCGTGATCCGGCCGCCCTCGCCGGCGGCCGTGAGGTCCAGGGCGACCCCGCCCCATTCGAGCCAGTCGAGCAGCCCCGGCAGCTCCTCCGCGCTCCCCGCGGCCACCAGGAACCGCATCCTGCGCCCCATGACCGCCACCGGGCCCGTGGCGACGCGTCGGCGCATCAGGGCCGTGCCCGCGTCGGTCGGCAGCTCGAACACGTCGAACCGCGTCCCCGTGACCAGCTGCGGCGGCGGACCGCCCGCAACGGTCCAGCCGAGCACCTCCTCGTACCAGGACGCGTACGAACCTCCCGGTCCCCCGGAACCGGACCCCTCGACGGGGGCGCGGGGCGAGGGGAAGGTGACGGGTTCGGCGACAGTGGCGATGTCGAGGTCGATGTCGATGTCGGTGGCTGCCATGTCGGGAGCAACTCGGAACCGGCCTCCGAGTTACGCAGTGCACCCGACTCATTGCGGAACGTAAACGTCCGCCGCGGTGGAGTCCCACATTCGGGACGGAATCGTGTTCGCCCGTAGCGGAGGGAGGCGGTGCCGACGGCATGGACTGTCACTGCTTACGGGTAAGACATTCCTAGTGGATCGGGGCGACACGCTGATTTGAGCTGCTCCCGTTCGCCATCGGCGTACACGTGTGACGGGTATCTGCCTGGCCTGCGGGAACATCGTCTCGCACCATCGGGTTGGAGCAGTTGTCGGCTGTTGAAGCCGGTTTTCCCCACGGACATGGGGGTGAGCCGCGGACGGATGTCGGCAGTTGGAATGAGCTGTCCCGCCCCGCGGGACTAGCATGCGGAAGGACAGGGCGGGGACCGACCCCGAACTGCCCGACCGCTCTGAGGAGCGAATAACGATGTTCGAGAGGTTCACCGACCGCGCGCGGCGGGTTGTCGTCCTGGCTCAGGAAGAAGCCCGGATGCTCAACCACAACTACATCGGCACCGAGCACATCCTCCTGGGCTTGATCCACGAGGGTGAGGGTGTCGCCGCTAAGGCCCTGGAGAGCCTCGGGATTTCGCTCGAGGCTGTTCGCCAGCAGGTCGAGGAGATCATCGGCCAGGGCCAGCAGGCCCCGTCCGGCCACATCCCCTTCACCCCGCGGGCGAAGAAGGTCCTGGAGCTTTCGCTCCGAGAGGCCCTCCAGCTCGGCCACAACTACATCGGCACCGAGCACATCCTGCTCGGCCTGATCCGCGAGGGCGAGGGCGTCGCCGCCCAGGTCCTGGTGAAGCTGGGCGCCGATCTCAACCGGGTCCGTCAGCAGGTCATCCAGCTGCTCTCGGGCTACTCCGGCGGAGGCAAGGAGTCGGCCACGGCAGGCGGCCCGGCCGAGGGCACCCCCTCGACCTCGCTCGTCCTGGACCAGTTCGGCCGCAACCTCACCCAGGCGGCCCGCGAATCCAAGCTCGACCCGGTCATCGGGCGCGAGAAGGAGATCGAGCGGGTCATGCAGGTGCTGTCCCGCCGTACCAAGAACAACCCGGTCCTCATCGGCGAGCCCGGCGTCGGCAAGACCGCCGTCGTCGAGGGCCTGGCCCAGGCCATCGTCAAGGGCGAGGTGCCCGAGACCCTCAAGGACAAGCACCTCTACACCCTCGACCTGGGCGCGCTCGTCGCCGGTTCCCGCTACCGCGGTGACTTCGAGGAGCGCCTGAAGAAGGTCCTCAAGGAGATCCGCACCCGCGGCGACATCATCCTGTTCATCGACGAGCTCCACACGCTGGTCGGTGCGGGTGCCGCGGAAGGCGCCATCGACGCGGCCTCGATCCTGAAGCCGATGCTGGCCCGCGGCGAGCTCCAGACCATCGGTGCCACCACGCTGGACGAGTACCGCAAGCACCTGGAGAAGGACGCGGCCCTGGAGCGCCGCTTCCAGCCCATCCAGGTCGCCGAGCCCTCGCTCCCGCACACCATCGAGATCCTCAAGGGCCTGCGCGACCGCTACGAGGCCCACCACCGCGTCTCCATCACGGACGAGGCCCTCGTGCAGGCGGCCACCCTGGCCGACCGGTACATCTCGGACCGCTTCCTGCCGGACAAGGCGATCGACCTGATCGACGAGGCCGGCTCCCGGATGCGCATCCGCCGGATGACCGCTCCGCCGGACCTCCGCGAGTTCGACGAGAAGATCGCGGGCGTGCGCCGCGACAAGGAGTCGGCCATCGACTCCCAGGACTTCGAGAAGGCGGCTTCCCTCCGCGACACGGAGAAGCAGCTGCTGGCGGCGAAGGCCAAGCGCGAGAAGGAATGGAAGGCCGGCGACATGGACGTCGTCGCCGAGGTCGACGGCGAGCTCATCGCCGAGGTCCTCGCGACCGCGACCGGCATCCCGGTCTTCAAGCTGACCGAGGAGGAGTCCAGCCGACTGCTCCGCATGGAGGACGAGCTGCACAAGCGCGTCATCGGTCAGAAGGACGCCATCAAGGCCCTTTCCCAGGCCATCCGCCGTACGCGGGCCGGTCTGAAGGACCCGAAGCGCCCCGGTGGCTCGTTCATCTTCGCCGGCCCGTCCGGTGTCGGTAAGACCGAGCTCTCCAAGACGCTCGCCGAATTCCTCTTCGGCGACGAGGACGCGCTGATCTCCCTCGACATGTCGGAGTTCAGCGAGAAGCACACGGTTTCCCGCCTCTTCGGTTCGCCCCCCGGCTACGTGGGCTACGAAGAGGGCGGCCAGCTCACCGAGAAGGTGCGCCGCAAGCCGTTCTCCGTCGTCCTCTTCGACGAGGTCGAGAAGGCCCACCCGGATATCTTCAATTCCCTTCTCCAGATCCTGGAGGACGGTCGCCTGACCGACTCCCAGGGCCGGGTCGTGGACTTCAAGAACACGGTCATCATCATGACGACCAACCTGGGTACCCGGGACATCTCGAAGGGCTTCAACCTGGGCTTCGCCGCCCAGGGCGACGTCAAGACCGGCTACGAGCGGATGAAGGCCAAGGTCAACGAGGAGCTCAAGCAGCACTTCCGGCCGGAGTTCCTCAACCGCGTCGACGACACGGTCGTCTTCCACCAGCTGTCGCAGGAGGACATCATCCAGATCGTCGACCTGATGATCGCCAAGGTCGACGAGCGCCTGAAGGACCGCGACATGGGCATCGAGCTGAGCGGCGACGCCAAGCTCCTGCTCGCCAAGCGGGGCTACGACCCGATCCTGGGCGCCCGCCCGCTGCGCCGGACCATCCAGCGCGAGATCGAGGACATCCTGTCGGAGAAGATCCTCTTCGGCGAGCTGCGCCCCGGTCACATCGTGGTCGTCGGCAAGGAGGGTGAGGGCGAAGAGGCCAAGTTCACCTTCCGCGGCGAGGAGAAGTCGGCCCTGCCGGACATCCCGCCGATCGAGGCCTCGGGCTCTGGGCCGGACCTCAGCAAGGGTGCGTAAGGCCTGGCCGGTTTAGCCGGCATAGGCAAGGGGCGGCCCCGGAACCGTTTGGTTCCGGGGCCGCCCTTTTGCGCGGGTTGCTCCTTGCGTGGGCCGCCCCTTTGGGTTGGGTTGCTCCTTGCGTGGGCCGCCCCTTTGGGTTGGGTTGCCCCTTGCGTGGGCCGCCCCCTTTGGGTCGGGTTGCTCCTTGCGTGGGTCGCCCTTTTGCGTGGGTTGCTCCGGCTGCCCCGGGTGACAAGCCGCACAGGGCAAAACGGACCTCCTATGGGATTTCGTAGGCGGGATGTTCTTTTTGTCCGATTTTGGGGGTTGGAGGGGTGGGGGTGGGCGGTGGCCGTTGTGCCTGGTACCGGCCTGGGCGGGAGGGGGGCAACGGGGTGCGTCACACCGGCGTGGGCTACGAGGGGCGGTAGTAAACGGGAGGTTTGGGGATAGGCGGGGGCACGGGTTACCAAGGTTGGGCAAGCCCGGCATTCGCTCTCCAGCGTGCCGGGTGGCTTCCTGCCCGAGACCGGCGCACGAGGCCCTCAGCGCCCCTGTTCCCGGCCTCGGAGGTCCGTTCATGTCCGCGAAGCGCGTCACCGTCCGCACCCGCCGCACCCGTATCGCCATCGGCGCCACTGCCCTCGGCGCGGCCCTGGCTCTCGGGGCCGGGACGACCGCCGCCTTCGCCGACGAGGCCCCCCAGACCGTCCTGACCGGCACCGCCGAGCTGGTCGCCGCGCAGGCCGCCGCCCAGGCGTCCGCCGCGCAGGCTGCTGCCGAGCAGGCCGCCGCCAAGGCCGCCGCTGTGGCGTGGCAGAAGCCGGTCGCCGTGTACACGCTGTCGGCGACGTTCGGCAAGGGCGGCACCCTGTGGTCCCACAAGCACTCGGGCCAGGACTTCGCCTGCCCCGTGGGCACCCCGGTCAAGGCCGTGCACGACGGCGTCGTCGTCAAGGCCGGCCCCAATGGTGCGGGTGACGGTCCGGCGTACGGCAACGCCATCGTGATCAAGCACGCGGACAGCACGTACTCCCAGTACGCGCACCTGTCGAAGATCAAGGTCTCGATCGGCCAGAAGGTCGCCAAGGGCGCCCTGATCGGGCTGTCCGGCAACACCGGCAACTCGACCGGCCCCCACCTGCACTTCGAGATCAGGACCACCCCGAACTACGGGTCGGCCGTGAACCCGGTGACCTTCCTTCGGGCGGCTGGGGTCACCGTCTGAGTTGTCCGCCCCGTCTGGGGTGGTGCGGTTCGGTTTGCTCTGCAGGGGCGTGGCTGTTCAGCCACGCCCCTGTCGGTTCAGAAGAGCAGCCATGCTCCCGTCGGCTTCGTCGACGGGTCGACCTTGCCCGCCTTGAGGGCGTCGATCTGGGCCGGGGAGAGGGCCACGTCGTAGGTGTGGATGGTGTCCATGGCACCGCTCCACGCGGCGGTCCACTTGTCCTCGTGGCGGGAGCGGGCCAGCTGGAGCGGACCCTGCGCCTGGTAGACGCCCGAGACCGCGGTCTCGCCGGCCTTCTTGCCGTTCACGTACAGCGCGATGAGCTTGCGCTCGGCGTCGTACGTCGCCGTCAGCTCCGCGAACGTCTTCTCCATCTTGGGGCTCTCGCTGCTGACGACCTGCGTCGTCGCATCGGCGCCTTGGTCGCCGGTCTGGACGCGGAAGATCCAGGCCGGCTTTCCGTTCACCTGGTCCAGGCCCAGTTCGAACGAGAACGACTTCTCGCTGCCCTGGCTGACGGCGATCTGCCGGCCCTTGGGGGAGCGGTTCCAGACGCGGGCCGAGACGGTGAAGCTCTTGGACGTGTCGACCACGCGCTTCTCGGACTCGGCGTACGAGTTCTCGCTGCCCTTGGTGCGGATCTCGAAGCGCTTGTCGATCGGGAAGACCCCCGCGTCGGCGCCCATCTTCAGCGGCGCCTTGCCGGCGCGGTCGCGGATCTGGGTGGGGTCGTCCTTGACGGTCGGGGTGTTGTCGACCGGGGCCTTGCTCTTGGAGCCGCTGGGGGAGGGCGAGGCGGGGGAGGAGGACGGGGTGGTGGGCTTGTTCGCCTCGGTTTTGGTGTTGTCCTCGTCTCCGAGGAGGAAGAACGTTCCGCCTCCGGCGAGCAGCGCCAGGACCGTCACGCCGCCGGCGATCATCCAAAGCTTCTTCTTGCGCCGCTCGGCCGCCGAGCGGTCGGCCATGGCCTCCCAGTCGGGCTGGTCGGATGTGGGCGGGGGGAGGAAGGCGCCGGGGGGCTGGTTTCCGGGCAGGCCGTCCTGGACCGGGAGGCCGGCCGGGGGCCACTGGGCCGGGGGGACGTTCGGGTTCTGCTGGAAGGGGGCGGGGGGCGCGGGCGGGGTGCCGGGGGCGCCGGTGGCCGGGGGTGCGGCGGGGCCGGGGGTCGGGGCGCCCGGCGTCGGGGCGGCCGGGGCGGGGGTCGGGGCCGGGGTCGGGGCGGCCGGGGCGGCGGGGGTGCCCTGCTGGTACGGGTTCGGCTGGCCCGGCTGCGGGTAGCCGTAGCCGGGCTGGGCGGGGGCGGGCGGTGCGCCGGGTGCGCCGGGGGCGGGTGCGCCGGGAGCCGGGGTGCCGGGTGCGGGCGGGGTCGGGGTCGGGGTCGGGGCAGGGCCGAAGGCGCCGCCCGGGGCCGGGGTGCCGGGGTAGCCGTAGCCGCCGGGTGCCGGCGGGACCGGCGGGAACCCGTAGCCACCGTTCCCCGGGGCGGGCTCGGGCTGCGGGCTGGTCGGGGGATTCTTACCGTCGGTCATGTCACGGATGCTAAAACACCGGACCGCACGGCTGTACGGGCCGGTGCCGATCCGTGATCCTCGCCGGGCGGGATCGGGAGGTCTACGGGGGTTTCCCGGCAGCCCATTGTCCTTTCGGTTCGCACCGGCCCGTCAAGGGCGCTCCTGCGTCGCGTCGCTTCGCGATGGCCTTCGGCCACCCTTGACGGGCCGGCACGACCCGAAATGCCAACAGACTGCCGGGAAGCCCCCGAAGGATGGCCTGGGGGTCGTGTGCCCTCTTGGCCTTGTCCGAGATGCCGGGCTTGGTTCAGGGCGCCTCAGATCGCTACGTGGGCGTCCTGGGTTGGCGGCCTCGGGTTGGGTCGGGGCGCCTTCGATCGCTGCGTGGGTGTCTTGGGTTGGCGGACTCGGGTCGAATCAGATTTGGATGATCGGGAAGCTGCCCGTTGTCGTCGGGGCGTGTTCCGGGAGCCAGAGGACGGCCACGGCGCCTGCCGAGGCGGGTTCGCGGTCCGGGCCGGGTGGGGCTGCCACGTTGCGGAACGTCAGGCGGGCGCCCAGGACGCGGGCTTGGCCTTCGGCGATGGTGAGGCCGAGGCCGTGGCCGACTCCGGCGCGGTCGGTGGAGCCCGTACGGAAGCGGCTCGGGCCCTCGCGGAGGAGGGCTTCGGGGAAGCCGGGGCCGTGGTCGCGGACGCGGACGACGCGGCCCTCGATGTCGACCTGGACTGGGGGGTGGCCGTAGCGGGCGGCGTTGGCCAGGAGGTTGCCGAGGATGCGTTCGAGGCGGCGGGGGTCGGTGCTGACGATTTCGTCGGCGACGACGCGGACGGAGGCTTCGGGCATGAGGGCTGCCACGCGGCGGCTGACGAATTCGCCCAGGGCCACGTCCTGGAGTTCGGCTCGTTCCGATGCGCCGTCCAGGCGGGCCACTTCGAGGACGTCCTCGACCAGGACACGCATGGCCTGGGCGCGGTCGCGGACCAGTTCGGTGGGGCGGCCGGGAGGGAGGAGTTCCGCGGCGGTCAGGAGGCCCGTGACGGGGGTGCGCAGTTCGTGGGCGATGTCGGCGGTGACGCGGCGTTCGGCCTCCAGGCGTTGCTGGAGGGCGTCGGCCATGGCGTCCACGGCGCGGGCGAGGTCGTCCGTTTCGTCGCGGACGACGCCGCCGACGGCGTCGCGGACGCGGACGTCCGGGTCGCCGTGTGCGACGCGCTGGGCGGCGGCCGCGGCTTTGCGGAGGCGGCGGGAGATCTGGCCGCCGATCAGGACGCCGAAGGCTGCGCCCGTGACGACGGCCGAGAGCGAGCCCACCATGAGGGCGCGGTCCAGGTCGCGCATCAGTTTGGCGCTGTCCTTGAACGTGGTGTGGAGGGAGAGGACCTGGCCGTTGCCCAGGGGGACGGCGGCCCAGACCTCGGGGAGGCCCTTGGGGGACTCCTGGATGTACGTGCCGCGGCGGCCCGACTTCGCTTTTTCGCGGAGGTCGGTGGGGAGGTCGGGGTCGTTCAGCTTGGCGCCCATGGGCGGCCTGCGGCCGGCCTCGACGTTGCGGGAGATGAACTGCACCCGGTCGAGCTGCACCTCGCGGGCGCTGTCCAGCATCGACGTGCGGGCACCGCTGTGCACGACCAGGCTCAGCGCGACGACGACGAGCGCGGCGACGGAGGCGATGGCCGTGGCGATCTTCCAGCGGATGCCCGTGCGGAAGGTGAAGCGTCTCATCCCTTGAGCTTGTATCCGAAGCCCCGGACCGTTTCGATGCGGTCCTGTCCGATCTTGGTGCGCAGGCGCTGTACGTGGACGTCGACGACGCGGGTGTCGCCGCCCCAGTCGTAGTCCCAGACGCGTTCCAGGAGGCGGTCGCGGGAGAGCACCGTGTTGGGGGCCGAGGAGAATTCGAGGAGCAGGCGCATTTCCGTGGGGGTGAGGGCCACCGGGGCGCCGGACTTGCGGACCTCCATGCCTTCTGTGTCGACTTCCAGGTCGCCGAAGGTGAGGGTGCCTCGTTCCGTGGTGTCGTCGTCGGCTGGTTCGGTGTTGTTGCCCGCGTGGCCGAAGCGGCGCAGGACCGCGCGGATGCGGGCCACCAGGACGGAGCCGTCGAAGGGCTTGGTGACGTAGTCGTCCGCGCCGGCCTCCAGGCCGAGGACCACGTCGATGGAGTCGGCGCGGGCCGAGAGCATGATGACCGGGACGGTCGACTCGTCGCGGATGCGGCGGCACAGGCTCACGCCGTCCATGCCGGGGACCATCACGTCGAGCAGGGCGATGTCGGGCCGGTCGGCCCGGAAGGACTCCAGGCCGGAGAGGCCGTCGGGCATGGCGGTGACCTCGAACCCGTCGCGCTCCAGCGCCAGGGTCGTGGCCTCGCGGATGACGTCGTCGTCCTCCACGAACAGGACATGGGTCATGCGCAGGCCTCAGTTCCTCTGGCTGATCGCCGGTGCGGGCTGGGCCCCGCCGTCGATGTTGCTGTAGTCGGTGTGCACGCGGTCCTGTTCGGCGAACTTCTCGCCGTTCCAGTGGTAGGTGATCACGTCCTCGCCGGACGGGTAGGCGAGCGCGTCGCTCTTGCCGTAGACCGGCTTGGTGAGCACCAGGTCGCCCCGGTCGATCTCCGCGTAGACGGGCGGCTGCTCGTCCGAGAAGACATTCTCGTACCTGTTGTTGATGGATCGGTACACGTACGAGCCGCGTCCCAGCGCGTCGGCGCAGGACAGGACGTTGACGACGATGTCCGTGACGGTGTTGTCCGTCAGCTTTCCGTAGCTGACGTCCACCGGGTACTCCTTGCCCGTGCAGGGCTTGAGGTCCCGTTTGACCTCGGCTCCGACCTTCGGGTCCGCCATGAGGAGGGCGATCGGGTCGACCTTCTTGTACGGGCGGCTCTGGGTGGGGGAGGGGGGCGGGGTGCTCGCCCCGCCCGTTTTCGCCACCGCCTCCGTGCGGGCCGGGCCGCCGTCGCGCAGGCCCGTGCCGGTGGTCGAGCAACCGGCCGCGAACAGCACAGTGCCGACGAGGACGACCGTCCCCGCCGACATCAATACCAGCGGACCTCTGCCGCTCAAGGTTTGGCCATTCAGGCCGCGCACCGCTCACGCCCCTCGTACCTGGTGGTGTGTTCACCGCGCTCCAGCGCGCGCAGGTCCAGGTCCCGGCTCTCCAGTTCCTGCCGGAGACGGGCCAGCGCACGGTGCAGGGTGCTCTTCACGGTACCCGTAGACATGCCGAGAGCGGCAGCGGTCTCCTCCGTGCTCATCTGCTCCCAGTGCCGCAGGACCACCACGCTGCGCTGCTTCGGCGCGAGCACCTTGAGGATGTCCATCAGCAGGGCGCGGTCGGCGCGCTGCTCGGTGCCGTCCTCGACGGAGGCGTCCGGGAGCTGCTCGGTGGGGACCTCTTCGAGCTTGCGGGCGCGCCACCACTCCGTACGGGTGTTGATCATGACGCGGCGCAGGTAGGCGTCGGCGAGGGCCTTGTCGGCGATGCCGTCCCAGCGGCCGTAGGTGCGCACCAGGGCGGTCTGGAGGAGGTCCTGGGCGTCGGTGGGGTCCGGGACCAGGCGCCGGGCGCTGCGCAGCAGCGCGTCCTGCCGGCTGCGTACGTACTCTTCGAATCCGAGTACCTCGCCGTGCGCCATCTCTGACCGCCTCCGTTCCGTGCACTGCTCCTGCCCGACGGGAGACGACGGTACGGAGGCGTTGTCACGAGCCTGTGCGGGCCAGCCTGCGATGGGCGCACGGACACCCATAGGTTGTGTAACAGCGCCTGTGAGCTGCGGTTTCGGACGAGGAAGCGGAATGGATCAGTCAGCTTGGGGGCGGTGCTGCGGCAGGCGGTAGTTCCCGCCGGAGAGGGGCTCCACCAGCCCGTCGGACACCAGGCCGTCCAGGGCCCGGGCCCGCTGGAGGGGTTCGTCCCAGACGGTGTCGAGCACGGCCTGCGGAACCGGTCCGACCGCCTCGCGGAGCACGGCCAGCAGTTTGCCGCGGACCTGCCGGTCGGTGCCGGCGTACGTCTGCCCGCGGCGCGGCGGGCCGTCGTGCGCGGGCTTGCCCGCCAGCCGCCACGCGCACAGCGAGGCCACCGGGCAGCGCGTGCAGTCCGGGCTCTTGGCCGTGCACACCAGCGCCCCGAGCTCCATCGAGGCCGCCGCCCAGCGGGCGGCGGTCGTGTCGTCCTCGGGCAGCAGGGCCCGGGCCAGGCGCCGCTCGGCGGCCGTCGTGGCGTTGGGCGGGTACTCGACCCCGGTGGTGGTCCGCGCGAAGACCCGGCGGACGTTGGTGTCGAGCACCGCGTGCCGCTGCCCGTACGCGAACGAGGCCACCGCGGCCGCCGTGTACTCGCCGATCCCGGGCAGCGCCAGCAGCTGCGCGTGCTCGCGCGGCACGTCGCCCCCGTGCCGCTCCGTTATCGCGACGGCCGCGCCGTGCAGGCGCAGCGCCCGCCGCGGGTAGCCGAGCCGTCCCCAGGCGCGTACGGCCTCACCGGGCGCCTCGGCCGCCAGGTCGGCGGGCCGGGGCCAGCGGGCGAGCCACTGCTCGTACACGGGCAGGACCCGGCTCACGGGCGTCTGCTGGAGCATGAACTCGCTGACCATGACGCCCCAGGGCCCGGCCTCGGGGCGGCGCCAGGGCAGGTCGCGGGCGTGCTCCTCGAACCAGGCGATGACCGGGGAGTGCAGCGCGTGGGAGACGACGGCCGTGTCGGTGGGCTCGGAGGCCTCGGTCGTCTCGGGGGTCTCGTGGGATGTCCGGGATGCAGTCATGACATAGGAATCCTGGCACGTTTCAGGCGCGGTGCGCGGAGCCCGGCCCGGTGAACCACCGTGCCGCCGGGTTGTCGCTCGCCCGCATGGCGCCGGTGATCGTACTGGTCGGACCCGCCAGGGCGAGGACGGCGAGCGCGGCGACGATGCCGCCGGTCAGCAGGCCGATGCCCACGTCGTGCGGGTAGTGCACGCCGACGAAGACCCGGGAGTACGCCATCAGCAGCGCCAGCGGCACCGTCAGCAGCGCCAGCCGGCGCACCGCGAGGGCCAGGGCGACGGCCGCGGCGCCCGCGATCGCGGAGTGGTTGCTCGGGAAGGACCAGTCGCCGGGTGGCGGGCACGGTACGAGCGAGACGGCGGCCCGGGCGACCGCGCGGCACGGACGGTCCTCCTCCACAAAGGACTTCACCGCCTCCGAGGCCACGTACCCGAGGGCCGTGGCGAGCGGGGCGAGGACGGCCAGGGCGAGGGGGCGCGGGCCGCGGCGGCCGCGGGCCCGCCACCATACGGCGATGAACAGCAGCCCGAACAGCAGGAGGCCGTACTCGGTCCACGCCTCGAACGCCGACTGAACCCAGCCGGGCGCCTCGTGGGCGGAATCGGTGATGTCGCGGTAAAGACCGGAAGAATCCATGGTCACCGACCGTACTCAACGGGGCGGCGGTCTCGTGCGGGACCCCTGGCCGAATCTCGCCGGTCCGCCCCGCCAACCAAGATGATCATCGGCAAAACCCGTCGACTGCGCGGCATGTGGGGCACGGAACGGGCCGCCGGTTCTCGTAGAGTTCCGTCCGTGGGATCTATGCGCAATCCGGTCGGGCCGCTCCCCTCCTCCATCTACTGGCGACGGAGGGCCGTGCTGGCCTCCGTCGTCGCGCTCATCGCGCTGCTCGTCGTATGGGCCGTCAGTTCCGGTGGTGGCACGTCGAGTACGAACGGAAAGGGCCAGAAGGGACCCGACCCCGCTGCCTCGATCACCCCCGGACCCTCCGGCAGCGGCCCGGCGATCAGTCAGGCGCCCGGCGGGCGCGGCGACTCGGGCGGAGCGGCCGGCAAGAACGGTGATCCGGGCGCCGGTTCCGGTTCGGGCGGTAGTGCGGGCTCCGGTTCCGCGGCGGGCGCCGGGGGCGGCAGCGCCTCGGGCGGCAGCGGGGCCGGCGGCGCGGGCTCGGCCGGCGGCGCGGTCCCGATCCCGGCGGACTCCCCGCTGCCCACCTGCTCCACGAGCGGGCTGCAGTGGGAGGTCAGGAGCGTCAAGAACGAGTACGAGGCCAACGAGAAGCCCCGGCTGGAACTCATCGCCCGCAACGTCTCCGGCACCACCTGCAAGGTCGACCTCGGGCCGAAGCAGGCCGTGCTGACCATCCTCCAGGCCACCGGCAACAAGGCGGTGTGGTCCTCGGGGGACTGCCCCGCGGGCGCCGGCAGCGCCTTCTTCCGCGTCCCCGCGCAGGGCGAGACGAAGCAATCCCTGGAGTGGGACCGCAAGTTCAGCGCACCCGACCAGTGCCAGACGCCACCCGCGGGCACCGCCACCCCCGACACCTACGTGGTGGAGGTCAAGTCCCCCGGCATGCCGGTGGCGCGGACCTCCTTCGTGCTGAAGCACGACTAGGGACACGGCGAGGGCCCGGGTGCGCTGGTGCGCCCGGGCCCTCGTCTTGTCTTCGGGGTGCTGTTCTTAGACGTAGCGTTCCAGGATCGACGATTCCGCCAGCCGCGACAGGCCCTCGCGGACGCTGCGGGCGCGGGCCTCGCCGACGCCGTCCACCGTCTGCAGGTCGTCCACGCCGGCCGCCAGCAGCTTCTGCAGCCCGCCGAAGTGCTCCACCAGCCGCTCGATGATCGCCCCCGGCAGCCGCGGCACCTTCGCCAGCAGCCGGTAGCCGCGCGGGGACACCGCCGAGTCCAGGGTCTCCGGAGAGCCCGTGTACCCCAGCGCCTTCGCCACGATGCCCAGCTCCAGCAGCTCCGCGTGCGACAGCGCGTCCAGCGCCGGCAGCGCCTCGTCGACCGTCCGCGACCGCCTCGCGGTCGGCTCCGGCACGTAGTCCCGGATCACGAGCTCGCGCTCCTGCTCGATTCCGACCGTCAGCTCGTCCAGCTGCAGCGACAGCAGCCTGCCGTCCGTGCCCAGTTCGACCACGTACTCCGCGATTTCCGTGGCAATCCGGCGAACCATTTCCAGCCGCTGCGCGACCGCCGTCACGTCGCGCACCGTGACCAGATCCTCGATCTCCAGCGCCGACAGCGTGCCCGCGACCTCGTCGAGCCGCAGCTTGTACCGCTCCAGCGTGGCCAGCGCCTGGTTCGCCCGGGACAGGATCGCGCCCGACTCCTCCAGGACGCGGCGCTCCCCGTTCACGTACAGGGCGATCAGCCTCATCGACTGCGATACGGACACGACCGGGAAGCCGCACTGCTTGGACACCCGGTCCGCGGTGCGGTGCCGGGTGCCGGTCTCCTCCGTCGGGATCGAGGCGTCCGGCACCAGCTGCACGCCCGCCCGCAGGATCTTGGTGAGGTCCTTGTCGAGGATGAGGGCGCCGTCGAGCTTGCACAGCTCGCGCAGCCGGGTCGCGGTGAACTCGACATCCAGGACGAAACCGCCCGTGCACATCGCCTCGACGGTCTTGTCCATCCCGAGGACGATGAGGCCGCCGGTGTTGCCGCGGACGATCCTCTCCAAGCCGTCGCGCAGGGGCTGACCAGGTGCGACCGCGCTCAGCGAGGCACGCATCATGGCCTCCTGCCTGGAGCTCGCGCCCGACTTCCCGGATGCTGCTGCCCCGTCCTTGGCTGCCACTGCACTCCTCCGGTCGCGGGTTGCGCCGCCTGCACACGGCCGGGCGGACCAGCGCAAAGTCTACCGGCGTGCGCTGCGCGCCCGCCGTGGCTTGGCCAGGTGCACCCCCGGGGGACCCTGCGCGGGGCCCTCCCGCGGCTCCTGCGGGGCTACTGCGGAGCCTCCTCGCGGGCCGTCGGGCGGGACCGCCGCCGCGGCAGAACCCGCAGCGCATCGCCCATGTCCGCGACCTCCGTGACCTTCATGCCGGGCGGCACCTTCCCCGGGTCGACCGGCACCAGGGCGTGCGTGAAACCGAGCCGGTGCGCCTCCGCCAGGCGCCGCTGCACCCCGGTCACCCGGCGCACCTCGCCCGCGAGGCCGACCTCCCCGATCGCCACCAGGTTCTTCGGCAGCGGCACGTCGCTGGCGGCCGACGCCAGGGCCAGCGCGATGGCCAGGTCCGCGGCCGGCTCGGTCAGCTTCACCCCGCCCACGGTGGCGCTGTAGATGTCGCGCTTGCCGAGCGCGCTGATCCGCCCGCGCTGCTCCAGCACCGCCAGCATCATCGACACCCGGGAGGTCTCCAGGCCCGAGGTGGTCCGCCGCGGCGAGGGGATCTGCGAATCCACCGTCAGCGCCTGCACCTCGGCGACCAGCGGCCGCTTGCCCTCCAGCGTCACCGTCAGACAGGTCCCCGGGACCGGCTCGGCGCGCCGCGTCAGGAACAGCCCGCTCGGGTCGGCGAGCCCGGTGATCCCCTCGTCGTGCAGCTCGAAGCAGCCCACCTCGTCGGTGGCCCCGTACCGGTTCTTCACGCCGCGCACCAGGCGCAGACGCGCGTGCCGGTCGCCCTCGAAGCTGAGCACCACGTCCACCAGGTGCTCCAGCAGCCTCGGGCCCGCGATCGCCCCGTCCTTGGTGACGTGCCCGACGAGCAGGGTGGCCATCCCGCGCTCCTTGGAGGCCCGGATCAGCGCCCCGGCCACCTCCCGCACCTGGGCCATGCCGCCGGGGGCGCCGTCGATCTCGGGCGAGGCCACGGTCTGTACGGAGTCCAGGACCAGCAGGGAGGGCTTCACGGCGTCGAGGTGCCCGAGGACCGCCGACAGATCGGTCTCGGCGGCCAGGTACAGGTGGTCGCTGAGCGCGTTGATCCGGTCGGCCCGCAGCCGCACCTGGCTCGCCGACTCCTCGCCCGTCACGTACAGGGTGCGGTGGTCGCCGCTCGCGGCCTTCGCCGCCACGTCCAGCAGCAGCGTCGACTTGCCGACGCCCGGCTCGCCTGCCAGCAGCACCACCGCGCCGGGCACGAGCCCGCCGCCCAGGACCCGGTCCAGCTCGTCGACCCCCGTGCTGCGGGCGGTCGCCGTACGGCCGTCGACCTGGGCGATGGGGAGCGCGGCGGTGGAGACGCGGCCGGCCGCGGTGGTCCGCACGGCGGGCGCGCCCATCTCCTCGACGGTGCCCCAGGCCTGGCACTCGGGGCACCGCCCGAGCCATTTCGCGGTTGTCCAGCCGCACTCGGAGCAGCGGTAGGAGGGCCGGTCCTTGGCGGACGATCGGGATGTACGGGCAGCCATGCCGACCACGGTATCGGGCCCCGCCGACAGTCCCGCCCGCGCGGCTGCGCACCCGGCTGTGTACCGGCTGCGCCTCGGCTGTGCACCCGGCTGCGCACGCCACGCGTCAGGGCCGCGGTCAGCGCATGTTCGATCTCGTCACCCGTAAGGGCTAAAACAGCTGAAGGCTTCACGGCGTCCGCGGGACGGCCGCCTACCTTCGCCAGGGTGACCAGCCGCAACCAGGAAACCGCCGCCCGGAGCACCGGCGCACAACGGGCGCACGGGCGCACGCCCCCCGAGGGACCCGAAGGACAGCAGCCGCCCCCTTTCCGGCACGAGCCGTACCTGGACGGCCTGTTCACCTACTGCCTGTCGGTCCTGTGCGACCACGACACCGCCACCGACGTGCTGGCCGAGGTCCTCGCCGTCGCCGACCGCCACCCGGGCCGCTGCCCCGACGAGGGCGAACGGCGGGCCTGGCTGTACGCCCTCGCCCGCTGGGGCTGCCTGCGTCGGCTGACCGACCAGCGGCGCATCCGCCAGGGGGCGCATTCCGCCCGGCGCGCGCCCGCGCACACCGAAGCGGACCGCGCGGCTGAGGCACACCGCCCCCTTGATGTCAGCGCCTACCGCCGCACCGAGCTGGCCCGCCTCGCCTGGCCCGAGGCCGCCGGCACCACGCCCGAACAGCGCGAGGCCCTCGAACTCGCCGTCCGCCACCGGCTCGGCGTCCCCGAGCTCGCCGCCGTCCTCGGCACGCCCCCCGCCACCGCCCGCGAACTCCTCGCCGCCGCCGCCTGCGAGGTCGAGCGCACCCGCGCCGCCCTCGCCGTCGTCGAGACCGGCGGCTGCCCCTCGGTCTCCCGGCTCACCGCCGGCGACGGACAGGTCCTGCTCTCCACCACCCTGCGCGCCGAACTCGTCCGGCACGTCGACGACTGCCCCCGATGCCGCCGCGTCGCCGAACGCGTCGACGCCGCCGCACCCTGGCCCGGATCCTGCGGCGTCGACGCCGCCCTCCCCCTGGTCCAGGCCCCCCGCACCGCCGTCCACGCCGCCATGCAGCGCACCGGCCGCGGCCGCCGCCCCGCCCCGCGCTTCGACCGCACCGGCTTCCCGCTGGACCCCAGGGACCGCGCCGCCCGCCGCGACCGGCTGCGCGCCCGGGCCGTGACCACCACCGTCGTCGCCACCGTCGTCGCCGCCCCGGTCCTGGCTCTATGGGCCGCGTACCGGGGAGCGCCCAGCACCGGCGAGCCCGGCACCGACGGAGCCCGCATCTCCGCCAGCGAGTCCAGGCTCCCGCTGCCGCACCCCGGCGGCCGCCCGATGAGGACCTTCGAGAACGCCGGCACCACCGCCCACACCACCGGCACCCCCGGCTTCCCCACCGGGCATGCCGCGCCCCCCGCCGACGTCTCCGTCGAGGTGATCAGCGCCGGCCCGCCCGCCGCGCCCGGCCGGCCCGACCGGCCCGGCGCTCCCGGCCGCCTCACCGTCGCCGCCACCTCGTACGGGAACACCACCACGCTCACCCTCAGCGCCTCCGGCGGGGCCCCCGTGGACTGGCGGCTGTGGTCCGACGCCCCCTGGCTGCGCGCGAGCCGCACCGCCGGCACCCTGGCCCCCGGCGCATCGGTCACCGTGCGCATCGCGGTCGACCCGGACGAGGAGCCCGTCGGCGCCTGGACGGCCCGCGTCGGCGTGGACCCGGCCGGAGCCGTGATCGCCATCCGCGGCCGCGGCCGCCCCGCGCCCACGCCGACCCCGCCGGCGCAGTCCCCGCAGCCGACGCCGAGCCCCACCCCGCCGACGCAGCCCACCCCGACACCGACCCCCACGCCCACCGAGACCCCGACCCCCACGGAGCCCCCGGCGCCGACGCCCACCCCGACACCGACCGCATCCGGAGGAACGGTTTCCGCACCCCCCGACGGCACCCCTGCCGGCCCGTAGCCGTCACCCCACCCCGGTCACGACATGCGCATCGGGATCACCGCGGCCACCCTGGAGGGGTCGGGACCACCGAGGCCGAGGAGGCCGAGATGAGCATGCTGGACAAGCTCAAGCACATGCTGAAGGGCCACGAGTCCCAGGCGGACCAGGCCATCGACAAGGGCGGCGACAGGGTCGACGAGAAGACCCAGAGCAAGTACCAGACCCAGGTCGACATGGCCCAGGAGAAGCTCCGCCACCAGTTCGGCACCGGCCAGCAGCAGGACCGCGAGAACCCGCCCCAGCCCTAGGGACAGGCCCCAGCCCCCCGCCGGCTCTTCCGGGCGCACCCCACCCACCCCACGGACCGGCACGGCCCGGCCGCAGCCCTCGGGGCCGGCCGGGCCGCGCGCAGCCCGGGGACGGCCCGGTGGACCTCCCCCGGACCCGCCGCCCTACACCGGGTCCGCGGGGTGCGGGGCCATCGGCAGCAGCGAGGCCAGCCGCGCCTCGCAGTGCTTCACCAGCTCCGCGTACCCCTCCTTGCCCATCAGCTCCGTCAGCTCCGCCCGGTACGACACGTACACCGGCTCCCCTGCCCCGTGCGCCGAGGTCGCCGACGTGCACCACCAGTGCAGGTCGTGCCCGCCCGGCCCCCAGCCGCGCCGGTCGTACTCCCCGATCGACACCTGCAGCACCCGCGTGTCGTCCGGCCGGTCGATCCACTCGTACGTACGCCGGATCGGCAGCTGCCAGCACACGTCCGGCTTGGTCTCCAGCGGCTCACGCCCCTCGCGCAGCGCCAGGATGTGCAGCGAGCAGCCCGCCCCGGCCGGGAAGCCGGGCCGGTTCAGGAAGATGCAGGCCCCCTCGTAACGGCGGGTCTGCCGCTCGCCGTCCTCGTCCTTCTGCACCCACCCCGACTCGGTGCCCACGTCGTGGAACTGCCACAGCTCCGGCGACAGACGCGCCACGTGCTCGGCGACCCGCTTCTCGTCGTCCTCGTCGGAGAAGTGCGCGCCCAGCGTGCAGCAGCCGTCGTCCGCCCGCCCGGCCTGGATGCCCTGGCAGCCGCTCCCGAAGATGCACGTCCAGCGCGAGGTCAGCCACGTCAGGTCGCAGCGGAAGACCTGCTCGGCGTCGGCGGGGTCGGGGAACTCCACCCAGGCCCGGGCGAAGTCGATCCCCTTCTCGTCACCGGCGACTGCGGCCACGGCAGCCCGCCCCGCGGCACCCGCGGCATCCGCGGCGGCCTTGGCCTTCTTGGTGTTCTTGGACTTGTTGGCCTTCTTCGTATTTGGCACAAACCCAAGCCTAAGCGCCCCTTACGCCACCCATACTCCTGCCGCACAGTAGCGTTTCCTCGTATGAGACTCGGTGTCCTTGACGTGGGTTCCAACACGATCCATCTCCTCGTGGTGGACGCGCACCCCGGTGCGCGCCCGCTGCCCGCGCACTCCCACAAGGTGGAACTGCGCCTCGCGCAGCTGCTCGACGAGCACGGAGCGGTCACCCCTGAGGGCATAAAGCGCCTGCTCTCGGTGATCGCCGGCGCCGTTCAGGCCGCAGAGGACAAGGGCTGCGAGGACGTCCTGCCCTTCGCGACCAGCGCCGTGCGCGAGGCCACCAACGCCGACGAGGTCCTGTCCCGGGTCAAGGCGGAGACCGGCATCGACCTGCCCATCCTCAGCGGCGATGACGAGGCCCGGCTGACCTTCCTCGCCGCCCGCCGCTGGTTCGGCTGGTCCGCGGGCAAGCTGCTCGTCCTCGACATCGGCGGCGGCTCCCTGGAGATCGCGTACGGCATCGACGAAGACCCGGACGCGGCCGTCTCCCTCCCGCTGGGCGCCGGCCGCCTCACCTCGGGCTGGCTCCCCGGCGACCCGCCGGACCCGGCCGACGTGCGCGCGCTGCGCCGGCACGCCCGGGCCCAGATCGCCCGCACGGTCGGCGAGTTCGCCCGCTTCGGGCCGCCGAACCACGTCGTCGCCACCTCCAAGACGTTCAAGCAGCTGGCCCGCATCGCGGGCGCCGCCCGCTCCGCCGACGGGCTCTACGTCCAGCGCGACCTCAGCCGCAAGGACCTGGAGGAGTGGGTGCCGCGGCTCGCGGCGATGACCACCGCCCAGCGCTCCGCCCTGCCCGGCGTCTCCGAGGGGCGCGCCGCCCAGCTGCTGGCCGGGGCGCTGGTCGCCGAGGGCGCGATGGACCTGTTCGGCGTCGAGACGCTGGAGATCTGCCCGTGGGCCCTGCGCGAGGGCGTCATCCTGCGCCGCCTGGACCACCTGCCCAATGACACCCACCTCGCGACCTGACGCCCGGCCCGGCGGCCGGCCCGGCGCCCGGACGCCCGGAGAGCCCGGAGAGCCCGCCGGGCCCGGAGCCGGCCCGGCAGGCCATCGGTACCCTGTCCCCGTGGCAGAACCAGTCCGCATCCCGACCGCGAAAGTCGCCCTCTCCACCGCCTCCGTCTACCCGGAGTCCACGGCGACCGCCTTCGAGATCGCCGCACGCCTCGGCTACGACGGCGTCGAGGTCATGGTCTGGACGGACCCGGTCAGCCAGGACATCGACGCCCTGCGCCGCCTCTCCGACACCCACGGCATCCCGGTCCTCGCCATCCACGCACCCTGCCTGCTGATCACCCAGCGCGTCTGGTCCACCGACCCGTGGACCAAGCTCCAGCGCGCGCAGGCGGCCGCCGAACGGCTCGGCGCGAGCACCGTCGTCGTCCACCCGCCCTTTCGCTGGCAGCGCCAGTACGCCCGGGACTTCGTCACCGGCATCTGGCGGATGGCCGAGGAGACCGACGTCCGCTTCGCCGTGGAGAACATGTACCCCTGGCGCTACCGCGACCGCGAGATGCTCGCGTACGCCCCCGAATGGGACGTCACGAAGGACGACTACCGGCACTTCACGGTCGACCTCTCCCACACCGCGACCGCCCGCACCGACGCCACCGCCATGGTCGACCGCATGGGCGACCGGCTCGCCCACGTCCACCTCGCCGACGGCAACGGCTCCGCCAAGGACGAGCACCTCGTCCCGGGCCGCGGCACCCAGCCCTGCGCCGAGCTGCTGGAACGCCTCGCCGTGAACGGCTTCACCGGGCACGTCGTGATCGAGGTCAACACCCGCCGCGCCATGTCGTCGGCGGAGCGCGAGGCCGACCTCGCCGAGGCCCTGGCCTTCACCCGCCTCCACCTGGCCGCCTCCGCCTCCCGTACGACCCCGGCCCGACGCCCGTGACCGAGCCCGCCGCCGAGCCGCCCCAGCCCCCGAAGCCCGTCCGCCGCCGCCGCGGCCCCGGCCGGCCCCGCCAGGACGAGGCCGACGACGGCCCCGGCACCCAGGAGCGCATCCGCCTCGCCGCCCGCTCCGAGTTCGCCGCGCGCGGCTACGACAAGACCTCCGTCCGCGGCATCGCCAAGGCCGCCGGCGTCGACCCGGCCCTGGTCCACCACTACTTCGGCAGCAAGGACGAGCTCTTCGCCACCGCGATCGAGCTCAGCATGGAGCCCGCCCTCGTCGTCCCCGCCGTCCTCGGCGAAGGCCCCGACGGCATCGGCGAACGCCTGGCCCGCTACTTCCTCGGCATCTGGGAGAACCCCGTCACCCGGGCCCCGCTCCTCGCCGTGATCCGCTCGGCCCTCACCCACGAGGCCGCCGCCAAGGTGCTGCGCGGGCTGGTCCTGCGCCACGTCCTGGAGCGGGTCGCCGCCGACCTCGACGTCCCCGAGCCCACCTTCCGGGCCGAGCTGGCCGCCTCGCACATGGTCGGCATCGCGATCCTGCGGTACGTGGTCCAGGTCGAGCCGCTCGCCTCCGCCGACCCGGAGGAGATCGTCGCCCTGGTGGCCCCCACCCTGCAGCGGTACCTGACCGAAGACTGACCCTCCCGTCCCGACATCCGGACGAGCTGTCCGTATCCCGGGCCGGGGGCGTAGCCTCGTAACCGAGCCATATCCACAGTCGCGGCGGCGCGCAGACGCCACCGCACTCATGGGGAGTGAACCCGATGCCCGAGCTGAGGTCCCGCACTGTCACCCACGGCCGCAACATGGCGGGCGCCCGCGCCCTGATGCGCGCCTCGGGCGTAGCGAGCGAGGACATCGGCAAGCCGATCATCGCGGTCGCCAATTCCTTCACCGAGTTCGTCCCCGGCCACACCCACCTCGCCCCCGTCGGCCGGATCGTCTCCGACGCCATCCGCGCCGCCGGCGCCGTCCCGCGCGAGTTCAACACCATCGCGGTGGACGACGGCATCGCCATGGGCCACGCCGGCATGCTGTACTCGCTTCCCTCGCGCGACCTGATCGCGGACAGCGTCGAGTACATGGTCGAGGCCCACTGCGCCGACGCCCTGATCTGCATCTCCAACTGCGACAAGATCACCCCCGGCATGCTGATGGCCGCCATGCGCCTCAACATCCCGGTCGTCTTCGTCTCCGGCGGCCCCATGGAGGCCGGCCAGGCCACCCTCGTCGACGGCACCGTCCGCAAGCTCGACCTGATCGACGCCATGGTCGACGCGTCCAACGAGAACGTCTCCGACGAGGACGTCCTGCGCATCGAGGAGAACGCCTGCCCGACCTGCGGCTCCTGTTCCGGCATGTTCACCGCCAACTCGATGAACTGCCTCGCCGAGGCCATCGGTCTGGCCCTGCCCGGCAACGGCTCCGTCCTCGCCACGCACACCGCCCGCCGCGCCCTGTACGAGGAGGCCGGCCGGACGATCGTCGAGATCACCAAGCGCCACTACGAGCAGGACGACCACTCCGTCCTGCCCCGCAACATCGCCTCCCGTCAGGCCTTCGAGAACGCCATGGCCCTGGACATCGCGATGGGCGGCTCGACGAACACGATCCTGCACCTGCTGGCCGCCGCCCAGGAGGCGGGCCTGGACTACGACCTCAAGGACATCGACGAGGTCTCGCGCCGCGTCCCCTGCCTGGCGAAGGTCGCACCGAACGTCGCCCCCGGCGGCACGTACTACATGGAGGACGTGCACCGCGCCGGCGGCATCCCCGCCATCCTCGGCGAGCTCCACCGCGGCGGCCTTCTGAACAAGGACGTCACGACGGTCCACTCGGCCAACCTGGAGGACTGGCTCGGCACCTGGGACGCCCGCAGCGGCACCGCCTCCGCCGAAGCCATGGAGCTGTGGCACGCCGCCCCCGGCTGCAAGCGCTCCGCCACCGCCTTCTCCCAGTCCGAGCGGTGGGAATCCCTCGACCTCGACGCCGAGGGCGGCTGCATCCGCTCCGTCGAGCACGCGTACAGCAAGGACGGCGGCCTCGCCGTCCTCAAGGGCAACATCGCCGAAGACGGCTGCGTGGTGAAGACGGCCGGCGTGGACGAGTCCATCTGGACCTTCGAGGGCCCGGCGGTGGTCTGCGAATCGCAGGACGAGGCGGTGGAGAAGATCCTGTCGAAGCAGGTCCGGCCCGGCGACGTGGTCGTCATCCGCTACGAGGGCCCGCGCGGCGGCCCCGGCATGCAGGAGATGCTCTACCCGACCTCCTTCCTCAAGGGCCGCGGCCTCGGCAAGACCTGTGCGTTGATCACCGACGGCCGCTTCTCCGGCGGCACCTCGGGGCTGTCCATCGGCCACGCCTCGCCGGAGGCGGCGTCGGGCGGCACCATCGCCCTGGTCGAGGACGGCGACCGGATCCGGATCGACATCCCGAACCGCTCGATCGACCTCCTGGTCGACGAGGCCACGCTGGCGGCCCGCCGGGAGGCGCTGGGCGGCGTCTACGCCCCGAAGAACCGTGAGCGCCAGGTCTCGGCAGCCCTTCGCGCCTACGCGGCCATGGCCACAAGCGCCGACAAGGGCGCCGTCCGCGACGTCTCAAAGCTGGCCTGACCCGCCCCCGCCCGACCACCCCGGGCGGGGCACCCGGCTACCCCCGCTTTTCGCGGCGGGGCGGGGCTGATTCTTGCCGGTCTCTCGTCCCAGCCGTCGGCGGAGCCGGCTGGGAACCCGAACAGTCCCTCCGCTTTCGAAGCCGAGGGTCGGCCATTTCAGCTCCGTCGGCGTTTGAGGCGCGGGGTTTGGGGCGGGGCGCCAGGGATCCCGGCTTCGCCGGGTACCGGGCTCTGCCCGGGCCCGCGCCTCAGTCGCCGGCGGGGCTGGAGTCGCCGGGCTCCCGTCCAATGCGTCGGCGAAGCGGGTGTGGGCAATCCGTATCGGCCTCGGGCCTTCGCAGCGGGGGTCGGCCATTTCAGCCTCGCCGGCGTTTGAGGCGCGGGGTTTGGGGCGGAGCCCCAGGGAATCCGGCTCCGCCGGGCGCCGGGGGCGGCGACTTCAGCCGCTGCCCTGCCCCCGCCGGGCCCGGGGCTACCAGGCGGAGGGGTCGTGGGTCGGGACCGCGAAGACCGTGCCGTCGGGGGCCGAGGCGAAGACGCGGTCGGGGGCCGCGACCGGGGCCGGGAGGGTCGCGGTGAAGCCCCGGCCCGTCGTCATGCGGGGCGGGGTCTGGCCGATCAGGCGCCCCGCGGTGCCGTCCACCGCCAGCAGCCGCCCGTCCACGGCGGTGAGATACACCCGCCGGTCGGCGCCAAGGGCGGGCCGCGACGCCGCCGTCACCCCGGTCTGCAGCCGCCAGTCCTCCCGCTCCGCCCCCACCGCCACCAGCGCCCCCGACACCCCGAAGGCGTACACCGTGCCGTCCGCCCCCACGGCCGCCTGCGCCTGCAGCAGCGGCGCCGACAGCTTCACTGCCCGCACCGCCGCCCGCGACCCGAGGTCGACCCGCAGTACGGACCGGGTCATCGACTCCGCGTCGTTCTCCAGCAGGTACAGCCCGCCCCCCGCCACACCCACCGGCTCCGCGACCCCCGGCGTCCGGGCCAGCGCCCGCACCGCGCCCGAGACCGGGTCGACCTCCGATACCTGGGTGGACTTCCCGTCGGCGGCCGGCGTGGCCACGTACAGCGGCGGACTCGCGCCCCCGGCCGGCGCCTCGCCGGCCCGCCACACCGACCCCACCCCGCCGAACGGCTTGGTCCACTGCGCGACCCCGGTGGCCGCGTCCACGGAGATCGCCTTCCCGTCCGGCAGCGCGATCACCACCCGCGGCCCGGCCGGCACGACCCGCGACCCGGCGAGCAGCACCCGCTTCCACCGCTCCGCCCCGGTCGCCGGATCCAGCGCCTGCAGCGTCCGCCCGGCGGCCGACGTGGTCAGCACCAGCCCGGCGTCGTGCAGCGGAGCGGCGGTCTCCACCGTGCCGGGGGAGGCCTGCACGGACCACACCACCGAGCCGTCGGCCGGATCCAGCCGGGCCGCACCCAGCCCGTAGCCCGCGCAGTACAGCGCCCCCTCGGCCCAGGAGCACGCCGACGGCGCGGTCCCGGCCGACCCCGCGGCCCCGCCCGCCGGCCGCCCCAGCACCCGCGACCACGGCGCGAACGGCTTGGCCGCACCCGCACCCACGCCCGCAGCCGCCGTCCGCCCTGCCGGCGTCGTCCCGCCGGCGTCACCCCCACCCCACAGGTACCAGCAGCCACCCACCACCCCACCGAGCACCAGCAGCAGCCCCGCCCCCGCGGCCAGCGCCACCCTGGTCCGCCGCCCCCGTCCGGGCTCCGGCTCGGCGGGGACGCCCACCCGATCGCGCCGGTGCGTCGCAGCCTCGGCCGTCCCGAGCGTCGGCGACGGCGGCGCGGATACGGGCCGCCGCGGCCGCGGCACGAAGGTCTGGGTGTCCTCACCCGTCGGGTACGCCAGCGCCCGCATCGCCGAGATCAGCGCGTCGGCCGTGGGCCGCTCGGCCGGATCCTTCGCCAGGCACCGCGCCACGAGCGGCGCGAGCGGCGCCGGCAGCCCGGTCAGATCGGGCTCGCCGTGCACCACCTGGTAGGCCACCAGATAGTGGCTGTCGGAGTCGAAGGGTCCCCGCCCGGTGGCCGCGTGCACCAGAACGGCCCCCAGCGCGAACACGTCCGCGGCCGACCCGACCTCCCGCGGCCGCTGGAACTGCTCGGGCGCCATGAACGGCGGCGTCCCGATCAGCTTCCCCGTCTCGGTGCGCAGATCGCTGTCGGCGGGCCGGGAGATCCCGAAGTCGATCACCCGCACCCCGTCCGGCGCCATCAGCACATTGCTCGGCTTCAGGTCCCGGTGCACGACCCCGGCCCGGTGGATGTCGCGCAGCGCCTCCGCCAGCCCCGCCGCGAGCCGCATCAGTTCGGCCTCGTCCAGCACCCGTTCCCGTACGCGCTCGGACAGCGTCGGGGCGTCGATGAACAGCGTGGCCATCCAGGGCCGCTCCGCGTCGGGGTCGGCGTCCACGACGGGCGCAGTGAACGCCCCGCTGACCCGCCGCGCGGCGGTGACCTCCTGCCGGAACCGGGCGCGGAATTCCGGGTCGACCGCGTGCTGGGGGTGCACGATCTTGACGGCGAGTTTCAGCCCGGAGCCGGACGTGGCCAGATGGACGACACCCATGCCGCCGGATCCGAGCACGGACTCGAGCCGGTACTGGCCGGCGTATTCCGGAAAGCCCACGTAGTCCGCGCGCCGCGACTGCACCGCTCACCACCCCCGCGGGAGCCTAGTCGATGCCCCGTACGCATCTCCAAGGGCCTGCTAACCTGCGCGAGTTGCGCAGAGCAATGCCAAGGGGGGAGTTTCCGCATGTCGGCAGAGAACGAATCCAGCCAATTCCAGACCCTCGATTCCGGGTCCGGATTCCAGACGTTCCCGGTCGCCCCGGGCTATCGGGTGAACGTCCGCAGCGGTCCCGGCACCGCCTATTCCCTCGTCAGGGTCCTCCCGTACGGGGCGTCCGTCACGATCCGCTGCCAGACGGACGGCGAGAGGGTCAGCGGCCCGTACGGCACCACCGGCATCTGGGACTGCGTCGGCAACGGCGAGTTCGTCTCCGACGCCTACGTCCGCACCGGCAGCGACGGCTACGTCGCCTCCGCCTGCAGCTGACCCGCGGCGGAGCCCGGTCCGTCTGACACGTGAGACGGCCCGGGCCGCTGCGCGCCGGCGGGGGATAATCGCCGATGTGAGCGACGAGCAGCAGCAGACCCCCGCCGCGCCGGCCACCCCGGCCGCCGCCCCGGCCGCACCGGTCGGCCCCCAGCCGGAGCCGATCCGCTTCTTCGGCACCACCTGGGTGGCGCACGACGGCGGCTACGCCCTGCGCCGCGTCGCCCTCGCGGCCGGCTCGCTCGGCGCCGCCTTCGTCGCGGCCTACCTGCTGCGCATGGCCTACGAAGGCCTGGAGATCGGCAACGTCGGCCCGTTCCTCAGCATCTCCGTCGTCGTCCTCTTCGCGATCGCCAGCGCCATCGCCTTCGCCAAGACCTGGGAGTCCTTCGGCAGCCGCCCGCGGCCGTCCTCGGACGAGGCCGCCCTCAAGGGCCTGAAGACGATCGGTTTCATCGGCTCCCTCATCGCCTACTTCCTGCGCTGCCTCTCCGAGGCACCCGGCGAGAAGCTGCGCCGCACCGAGTACGAGCGCGCCAAGGCGGAGTACGACCGCCGCCGCAGCAGCCGCACGGGCAACCCGGCGGCGCGCCGCCCCAAGCGCAAGAAGTAACGCCCGAGCCGCCGGCCGGCCCTCGGCTCGGTCACCTCGCGGCCCCCAGCCTGTTGACGCCCCGGCACAGCCAGGAGCATTATTCATCACGTGATGAATAATGCAGAGCGGGGCGCCCCCGACGCGACCGCCGCCGCCGTCCACGCCCACGCCCTCACCGTCCGCCGCGGCACCGGCCGACACCCCCGCATCGTCCTCGACTCCCTCGCCTTCGACGTCCCCCGCGGCCGCATCACCGGCCTCCTCGGCCCCTCCGGCTGCGGCAAGTCCACCCTCATGCGCGCCGTCGTCGGCACCCAGGCCCACGTCACCGGCACCCTCGACGTCCTCGGCCGCCCCGCCGGCCACCCCGAGCTCCGCTCCCGCATCGGCTACGTCACCCAGGCGCCCTCCGTCTACGACGACCTCACCGTCCGCCAGAACCTCGACTACTTCGCCGCCGTCCTCGACCCCGGCCGCGCCGCCGCCGACCGCCGCCGCGCCGCCGTCACCCGCGCCATCGCCGACGTCGACCTCACCGGCCGCGCCGACGCCCTCGCCGGCGACCTCTCCGGCGGCCAGCGCAGCCGCGTCTCCCTCGCCGTCGCCCTGCTCGGCACCCCCGAACTCCTCGTCCTCGACGAACCCACCGTCGGCCTCGACCCCGTCCTGCGACGCGACCTGTGGAACCTCTTCCACGAGCTCGCCGCCGGCCGCGGCACCACGATCCTCGTCTCCTCCCACGTCATGGACGAGGCCGAGCGCTGCCACGACCTGCTCCTCATGCGCGAGGGCCGCCTCCTCGCCCAGGACACCCCCGACGCCCTGCGCACCCGCACCCACTCCGCCACCGTCGAGGAGGGCTTCCTCCGCCTCGTCGACGAGGCCGCCGCCCGCGCACCCCGACCCCAGGAGCAACCGCGATGACCACCACCCCGGCCACCCCCGCCACGCCGGCCATCCCCGCCACCCGGGCCATCAGCGCCGCCCGCACCACCGCCACCGCCGGCCGCGTCCTGCGCCAACTGCGCCACGACCCGCGCTCCATCGCCCTGATGCTGCTCGTTCCCGTACTGATGCTGACCCTGCTGCGCTACGTCTTCGACGGCAGCCCCCGCACCTTCGACAGCATCGGCGCATCCCTCCTCGGGATCTTCCCCCTCATCACCATGTTCCTGGTGACCTCCATCGCCACCCTGCGCGAACGCACCTCCGGCACCCTCGAACGCCTCCTCGCCATGCCGCTGGGCAAGGGCGACCTCATCGCCGGCTACGCCCTCGCCTTCGGCGCCGTCGCCGTCGTCCAGTCCCTCCTCGCCACCGGCCTCGCCCTGTGGCTCCTCGGCCTCGACGTCGTCGGCTCGCCCTGGCTGCTCCTGCTCGTCGCCCTCCTCGACGCCCTCCTCGGCACCGCGCTCGGCCTGTTCGTCTCCGCCTTCGCGGCCTCCGAGTTCCAGGCCGTCCAGTTCATGCCGGCCGTGATCTTCCCCCAGCTGCTGCTGTGCGGCCTCTTCGCGGCCCGCAACACCATGCAGCCCGCCCTCGAAGCCGTCTCCGACGTCCTGCCCATGTCGTACGCAGTCGACGGCATGACCCAGGTCCTCACCCACACCGACATGACCGCCGACTTCGTCCGCGACGCCGTGATCGTCGCCGCCTGCGCCCTGCTCGTCCTCGCCCTCGGCGCGGCCACCCTCCGCCGCCGCACCCCCTGACCACGGAGCGGACACCACGCCCCCCGCACCCCGCCCGAGTGCAAGGATGGCCGCGTACGACGTACGTCCGTCAGTTCGGCGAGGTGAATTCGGGCATGACCCAGACAGTCGCAGTCCTCGGTACCGGAAAGATCGGCGAGGCCCTGCTCAGCGGAATGATCCGCGGAGGCTGGCCCGCCGGAAAGCTCCTCGTCACCGCCCGTCGCGCCGAACGCGCCGAGGAGCTCCGCTCCCGCTACGGCGTCGAGGCCGTCAGCAACGCCGAAGCCGCCAAGCGCGCCGACACCCTCATCCTCACCGTCAAGCCGCAGGACATGGGCAAGCTCCTCGAAGAGCTCGCCCCGCACGTCCCCGCCGACCGCCTGGTCATCAGCGGCGCCGCCGGCATCCCCACCTCCTTCTTCGAGGAGCGGCTCGCCCCCGGCACCCCCGTCGTCCGCGTCATGACCAACACCCCCGCCCTCGTCGACGAGGCCATGTCCGTCATCTCGGCCGGCAGCCACGCCACCGCCGCGCACCTCGCCCACGCCGAGGAGATCTTCGGCGGCGTCGGCAAGACCCTGCGCGTCCCCGAGTCCCAGCAGGACGCCGCCACCGCCCTCTCCGGCTCCGGACCCGCCTACTTCTACTTCCTCGTGGAGGCGATGACCGACGCCGGCATCCTCCTCGGCCTGCCCCGCGCCCAGGCCCACGACCTCATCGTCCAGGCCGCGATCGGCGCCGCCGTGATGCTCCGCGACAGCGGCGAACACCCCGTCAAGCTCCGCGAGGCCGTCACCAGCCCCGCCGGCACCACCATCAACGCCATCGTCGAACTCGAACGCCACGGTGTGCGCGCCGCCCTCATCGCCGCCCTCGAAGCGGCCCGCGACCGCAGCCGCGAACTCGCCTCCGGCAGCAACTGACGTACGAGACCCACGAGCCGTACGAAGGGACGAGCGGCCCCCGCATGCGCGCGGGCCGCCCTGACCTCCACCGGTCCACCGGTTTCACGGGGCCAGCAGCCCGATCGCCTCGTACGCCCGGTCCACCACCGGCCGCGCGATGGCCCGCGCCCGCCCGGCCCCCTCCCGCAGCACCCGCTCCACCTCGCCGGGATCGGCCGCCAGCTCGGCGTGCCGCTCCTGCAGCGGACGCAGCAGCTCCACCACGGCGTCGGCGACGTCCCGCTTCAGCGGCCCGTACTGCGAGTACCCGTCGGCCAGCTTCTCCGGCTCCCCGCCCGTACAGGCGGCGAGGATGTCCAGCAGGTTCGCCACCCCGGGCCGCTCGGCCCGGTCGTAGACCACCCCGCCGTCCCCGCTGTCCGTCACGGCCCGCATCACCTTCTTGGTGATCACCGCCGGCTCGTCGAGCAGGTAGACGATCCCGGCGCCGTTCGCACTGGACTTGCCCATCTTCGAGCCCGGGTCCTGCAGGTCCATGACCCGCGCGCCCACGGCGGGCAGTGTCACCCTGGGCACGGTGAACGTGTGCCCGTACCGCTGGTTGAACCGCACCGCCAGATCCCGGGTCAGCTCCACGTGCTGCCGCTGGTCCTCGCCCACCGGCACCTCGTCCGCCGCGTAGGCCAGGATGTCGGCGGCCATCAGCACGGGATACGTCAGCAGCGACAGCCGTACGCCCTGACCCGCGGCCTCGGCCTTCGCCGCCTTCTCCCGGTACTGGATCATCCGCCGCAGCTCTCCGTCGGTGGCGGTGCACTCCAACAGGTAGGAGAGCCGGGTGTGCTCGCCGACGTGGCTCTGTACGAAGAGGGTGCACTGCCGCGGATCCAGCCCGGCGGCAAGGAAGAGCGTCGCGGCCTGCCGGCTGAGGCGCCGCACGCGTGCCGGATCGTGTTCGACGGTCAGGGCGTGCAGGTCGACCACGCAGAACAGGGCGTCCGCGGGTGCGTGCTCGGCCGCGACCCACTGCCGCAGGGCCCCGAGGTAGTTGCCCAGCGTCAGGTGCCCGGACGGCGTGATCCCGCTGAAGATCCTCGTCATGTCTGCTGCTCTCCCTGTGAGTGGTGGTGCGGGTCGGTGACGCGGCCACCGCGCCGGGCGACCGAGCCACTCCCTGAGGGAGAAACAGAAACGGCCGCCGAGGCGGCGGCCGTGAGCGCATGCGTGCTCGCGTGGAGGTCCGGCCGCCGTCAGGCGGCCCACCAGCGAAGGCTGAGCGTGAGCGCATGCGTAGTCATGGGGGCCAGGCTAGCCCTTCGGACGGCTCCTGTCCGGGAGTTCCGGAGGTTGACACACCAGTGCGCGATCCGTAAGGTTCTTCGAGTTGTCCGACGTGAGCGCCGACCTTGGTCGGTCCCCGGACAGCCATCCCGCACTACACACTCGAACGAACGGCGCACTCTGCCGTCTCGTTTTCATGCGTATTTGCGAATGAGGAATCCGCGTTCTAGGACGCAGTCGCCGATTAGGTTCGGGGGCAAGGAATCCGCTAATGTCTCACTCGTCGCGAAGGCCCAACGGCCGGAACGGCTAATCCCGCTGACCGGGAGTCAGGCCCGAAAGGATCTGATAGAGTCGGAACCGCCGAAAGGGAAAACGCGAAAGCGAAAGCCCGGAAGGCGGAGCGAGAAAGACTCTGATAGAGTCTGAACCGCAAGAAAGAAAAAACGAAGAACGAAAGCCCGGAGGAAAGCCCGAGAGGGTGAGTACAAAGGAAGCGTCCGTTCCTTGAGAACTCAACAGCGTGCCAAAAATCAACGCCAGAAGTTGATACCCCGTCCACTTCGGTGGAT